>JAPLTR010000299.1 GCA_026398065.1 Verrucomicrobiota bacterium
CGCGGAACTGGGCGTCGTGGCGAAGTAGACGCGGGTTGCCAAGCGGGTGGGGGGCCGTTTGCCTCGCCCGCTTTCATGAAGACCCTCGGCATCGACATCGGCGGCTCCGCGCTCAAGGGCGCGCCCGTCGACACCACCACCGGCAAGCTGCTGGCGGAGCGCTTTCGCATCGACACGCCGGAAAACCTCTCGCCGCCCGACATGGCGCGGGCGGTGGCGGCGATGGTGGCGCACTTCAAATGGAAGGGGCCGGTCGGAGTCGGTTTCCCCGGCGTGATCGAGGATTCGACGATCTGGACCTCGGCCAACCTCGACAAGAGCTTCATCGGCTGCGACGGCGGAAAACTTTTCGCGAAAGCGACGCGCTGTCCGGTCGCGATGATCAACGATGCGGCGGCGGCGGGCGTGGCCGAGATGCACTTCGGCGCGGGTCGCGGGTTCATGGGCAAGACCCTGCTCCTCACGCTCGGCACGGGCGTCGGCTCCTGCCTCGCCTATCAGGGCGTGGTGGTGCCGCTGGAGATCGGGCATTTTCCGTGGGGCAAACACGGCAAGTCGGTCGAGAAGTACGTCGCCGCCTCGGTGCGCGACCAGAAAGGCCTGTCGTGGAAGGAGTGGGGCGGCCGGCTGCACGAGTACGTGGAGGTGCTGGAAAAGCTGCTCTGGCCGGAGCTGATCATCATCGGCGGCGGCATCAGTGCCGACCACGCGAAGTTCTTCAAGCACGTGAAGCCGCGCGCAAAGCTGGTGCCCGCCGAATTTTTCAACAATGCCGGCATCGTCGGCGCGGCGTTGTGGGCGGCGGAGAAGAAGTAGCCCGATTGTAGGGCGTCCGGCTTGCGGACGCATTTTAAGGGTATTCGGGCCGAGGCGTCTGCAAGACAGACGCCCTACATCCGAGCTGTGCGCTAAACGTGCATCGAAATTCGGATTGCGGGCGGGCGGGGGGAGCGCATTCCGTTAACGCCCTGTGCTCTCCGTCTCACCGAAACTCCGGCCCTCTCTCGATCCTGAATTCCTGCCCGCGGCGCTCTGGCACCGCGCGTACGCGGCGCTCGTCGCGAAGGATGCGGGGGCGCGGCCCTTCGCCCTCGTGCTCGTGCGCAAGGACGGCTCGGTGTTCCGTTACGATGGACGCGTCCTGTCGGCCGGGCATCCGGCGGCGGCGCTGACGCTCACGTATGCGGAGCGGTTGCTGAAATTCCTGCTCTGGATGAAGGGCGGGCCGCAGGTCCTGGTCGCGGGCGCGGATGAGATCGCGGCGGCGCTGGCGAAGATCTACAGCCCGACCGGGGCGCGGGCCTTCGATTTCGATTTCATGGGGGAGAAAATTTTCGGCCGCGGCTTTTCCGTCGAGGCCGCGCCGTTCGCGTCGCTGCCGGCGGTGGTGGAGACGAGTCTGCCCATGGGGCGTCATCTCGAAGGCTGCCGGATCGGTTTCGACCTCGGCGGGAGCGATCGCAAGGCCGCGGCGTTGATCGATGGTGAAGTGGTGTTTTCCGAGGAGATCGCGTGGGACCCGTATTTTCAGAAGGATCCGAGCTACCATATCGAGGGCGTGCATGACTCGCTCAAGCGAGCGGCGGCGCACCTGCCGCGGGTCGATGCCATCGGCGGCAGCGCGGCCGGCGTGTATGTGAACAACGAGGTGCGCGCGGCGTCGCTGTTTCGCGGCGTGCCGGCGGACCAGTTCGAGAAACACATCCGGCGGATGTTTTTCACGCTGCAGGAGCGGTGGGGCGGTGTGCCGTTCGAGGTCGTCAACGACGGCGAGGTCACCGCGCTCGCGGGCTCGATGTCGATGAACGACAACGCCGTGCTCGGCGTCTCGATGGGCACGAGCCAGGCGGGCGGCTACGTCACGCCGGCGGGCAACATCACGCCGTGGCTCAACGAGCTGGCGTTCGCCCCGGTCGACTACCGCGCCGATGCGCCGCGCGACGAGTGGTCGGGCGACATCGGGTGCGGGGTGCAGTATTTCTCGCAGCAGGGTGTGGGGCGGCTGGCGAAGCGTGCGGGCTTTACGTTTCCGTCGACGCTGGCGCTGCCGGAGCAGCTCATCGAGGTGCAGCACGCGATGAAGGCCGGCGACGCGCGCGCGCGGTCGATCTACGACTCCATCGGCGTGTGCTTCGGGTATGCGATCGCGCACTACGCGGATTTTTATGAGGTAAGAAACCTGCTCGTACTCGGCCGTGTGACCTCGGGCACGGGCGGCGAACTCATCCTGTCGCGCGCGATGGACGTGCTGAAGGCGGAGTTCCCCGCGCTGGCGGAGTCGGTCCAGCTCCGCACGCCGGACGAGAAGAACAAGCGCCACGGTCAGGCGACCGCGGCGGCGAGCCTGCCGGCCTTGCGCACCGCCCAGTGAATGCGCCCCGTCCCCGCGCCGACCACCTGATCGTTGGCCAGGGGCTCGCGGGGACGTTGCTCGCGTGGGAGTTTGAGCGCGCGGGGATCGCGTTTGCCATCGCCGATGCGGGCCACGCGGCGGCCTCGTCGCGCGTGGCGGCGGGGATCATCAACCCGATCACGGGCCGCCGGCTCGTGCCGAGCTGGCAGATCGACCGGCTGATGCCGGTGGCGCGCACGGCGTACCGCGAACTCGGGGCGGCGCTCGGCGTGCCGCTGTGGCGCGACATGCGCGTGCGGCGGCTCTTCGCGGACGACCGCGAGCGGCGCGTGCTGGCGGAGAAGCGGGCGAGGGGAGAGCTGGGGGCCCATGCGGGCGAGGCGGACGGGGAGGGCTTCTGGATCGAAGGCGCGGCGCGGGTCGATTTGCCCGCGCTGCTCGCCGCGGCGCGGGAGCGCTGGCGGGCGCAGGGGCGGTTGCTGGCGGAGAACCTGGATCCGAGAACGGAGCAGATGAATTACGAGGTCGTGATCGACTGCTCCGGGCTGGCGGGG
>JAPLTR010000827.1 GCA_026398065.1 Verrucomicrobiota bacterium
AGGGCGAAGGTGCAGAGGACGATGAGCGGGGTGTTTCTCAAGGGGGCGGGGCGGAGGGAGGAGGGGGCGGACATCAGTCCGCCCCCGGGGAACGAAGCGTGGGGCGGAAAGGGCGGGCTGAAGCCCGCCCTGCTTTGTATCAGGCGGAACGATACGTGGAGTCGTACCACGGGGTCCGGGCGCGCTTCTTCACGCCGCTGCCCTTGGTGGCGGCGAGGGCGGCGGCGAGCTTGAGCTTGAGGGCGATGACGCCACCGGCGGCCTTCTTGCCGGCCTCGACGCCTGGCTGGTGGTAGGCGTTGATGCCGACGAGGGAGGCGTAGAGGCCGACGACGCGCTCGTAGAGGGCGATCAGCATGCCGAGCGAACGGGCGGAGACGTCGGGCAGCGTGATCGTGATGGAGTGGCGGTCCTTTTCGCTGAGGGCGTCGCGGGTGCCGAGGAAGAAGCCCTGGAGGAAATCGCCGGCGGTGACGCCGGGCTCGACCTCGAGGGAGGTCTTGGCGTCGCGGTCCTTGAGGACCTCGATGAAGGTGACGAAGAAGTTGTTCACGCCCTCGCGGAGCTGCTGGACGTAGGCGTGCTGGTCGGTGGAGCCCTTGTTGCCGTAGACGGCGATGCCCTGGTTGACGACCTGACCCTTGAGGTCGAACTCCTTGACGAGCGACTCCATCACAAGCTGCTGGAGGTAGCGCGAGAAGAGGAGGAGGCGGTCCTTGTAGGGGAGGACGACCATGTCCTTGGCGCCGCGGCCGTCGGTGGCGAAGTGCCACGCGAGGGCGAGGAGGGCGGCGGGGTTTTCGGCGGTGACGGATTTGCGGGTGAGGGCGTCCATCGCGGCGGCGCCGTCGAGCATCGCCTGGATGTCGAGGCCCTGGAGGGCGGCGGGAAGGAGGCCGACGGCGCAGAGTTCGCTGGTGCGGCCGCCGACCCAGTCCCACATCGGGAACCGGGCGAGCCAGCCTTCGCTCACGGCGACGGCATCGAGCTTCGAGCCGACGCCGGTGACGGCGACGAAGTGTTTCGCGGGATCGAGGCCAGCGGCCTTGAAGGCGGCGATGGCCTCGAGCATGCCGTTGCGGGTCTCGGCGGTGCCGCCGGATTTCGAGATGACGAGGACGAGGGTCTTCGCGAGCTGACCGCGGAGGCCGTTGAGGACGTAGTCGATGCCGTCAGGATCGGTGTTGTCGAAGAAGGAGACGGCGAGCTTGTCCTTGCGCGGCTGGCCGAGGGCGGCGGCAACGAACTGTGGGCCGAGGGCGGAGCCGCCGATGCCGATGACGAGGAGTTCTTTGAATTTACCCTTGGGGCCGGCGACGGTGCCGGCGTGGACCTTGGCGGAGAACTCCTTGATGGCCGCGAGGGTGGATGTGATCTCGGCGGTCAGCTCGGGAGTGGGCGCGAGCTGGGGTGCGCGAAGCCAGTAGTGTCCGACCATGCGCTTCTCGTCGGGATTGGCGATGGCGCCCTTTTCGAGGGCGGCCATGTCGGCGAAGGCGGACTGCATCGCGGCTTCCTTCGAAGCGAGGAAATCGTCGGGGAACGGCAGGCGCGAGAGGTCGAGCGAGACGCCGAGGTCGGCGTAGTGAGAGGAGTGAGTTTTGAAGCGTGACCAGGTCATGGGAGAAAGAGAGGACGCGGTTTAACCACGGATTGCCGGGATGAGCACGGATAAATTTGGGTTATTCCGTCATGACCCGGGCGGTGTGCACGGTTTGTCATCGGTTG
This sequence comes from Verrucomicrobiota bacterium, assembly GCA_026398065.1. GTDB lineage: Bacteria > Verrucomicrobiota > Verrucomicrobiia > Opitutales > Opitutaceae > GAS368. Next base: position 1,729 of record JAPLTR010000827.1, read on the forward strand.
GCGGAGACCGCGCATTTCTTGCGATTGGGCGGGATAGATTTGTCGGCGGACGGGGAAGGGGCGATAGCGGATCGGCCCGACAGGATGGTCGAACACCAAGAACGACCCGTTGCGCGCGCCCCCCATGAATCCAACGCTCACCCTTTCCCTGGATTGCGGCGACTCATCCGGCTTCGATGAGGCGGTCTACCGCGCGTGGAATCCCGATGTGGATGCGGCGATCCGGGCGGGGTCGCTGGAGTCGGGGCGGATTCACTTCGAGGCGTTTGGCCGGGGCGAGCGACGGCCGCCGTATGGCCGCCCGGCCGGTTCGTGCGGGAGTCCGCATCTGCGGGCGGGGGATGACCTGCTCCAGCTGGTGGTGCCGACGGGGGATTGGTGGGCGGGGGTGTCGTTCACGGTCGGGACGCAGCGGTCGATGGCGCGGCTGGCGCTCGAGGGTGCGGTGTTGCGCGCCGACACCGGGGAGACGCTGCGAACGGTGCGTTTCGAGGAATGGGCGGACGACGGCGAAACGCTCGTGCTGAAGCTTCCGCCGATCAAGGCGTCGCGCGGGAACGCCTACTTGCTGCGAATGACGGTGCGCGTGATCGAGGCGCCGGGGGCGGTGCAACTGGTCTGTGTGCCAACGGCGGGCGACGACGGCCTCCGTTGGAACGGGGCGGCGCCGGCGAGCATGCGCGCCGAGGTGGGCTTGCTTTATACCCCGCTGACGCTGGCCGGGCCGATGGGAATCACGTTGAATCCGCTCACGCATTGCGCGGGCAGTTGCATCCATTGCCTGGGGCGCACGGCGCAGAAGAATCCCGGGAGCCTGAAGCCGGAATGGATCGACGCCCTGCGCGTGCATTTTCGCGACGGGCCGGGGGTGGCCTGGTGCACCGACTACGCCACTGATTTCTTCAAGGTGGCGCAGCGACGGCCGGAGCTGATCGACCTGCTCGCCGCGAAGGGCGACGTATCGATCAACACGGAGGGGCAGCACGTCACGGCGGATGTTTTGCGCCGGATGCTGAAGGGCAATGTGAGCAAGATCGGCTTTTCCTGCGACGCGGCGACCGAGGAGACCTACGCGAAGATCCGGATGGGGCTGGGAAAATTGGAGACCGTGCTCGACTCGGCGCGACTCGCGTTGCGACTGCGCGCCGAATCCGGCCAGACCGCGCGGCCCTGCATCGCGATGTCGATGGTGGCGATGAAGGCCAACCTGCCGGAGGTGGTGGCGTTCGTGGAGCTGGCGGCGAAGACCGGGGTGGACGCGGTGTGGTTCAACCAGCTCTGGGTCTGCTCGGAGGACATGGTGGAGCAGTCGCTGATGTTTTGCGCGGACGCGTGGCACACGCAGCTGGCCGCGGCGCGCGAACGCGGGCGGGAACTCGGCATCGGGGTCTACAGCGGGATCGATATCCGTCCGGATTTTCCGCAGGAGGGCATCTCGTGGTGCCCGGAACCGTGGAGCGCGCTGATCATTTTAGGGAGCGGCGACGTGCTGGCCTGCGCGTCCCCGGCGTCGAAGATCGGGAGCCTGCGCGATTCGACCCTGGAGGAAATCTGGAATGGCGAGGCCTTTCAGCAACTCCGGCAGCGAGTCAACACCGAGCGACCGCCGCTCATCTGCAACCACTGCTTCGCGTACCGGAAGCCCGGGAACGCGGACGGCGTCTTCACGCATCACCTGCTGGACGGCTACGATCTGCGGCGCGATCTCACGGAGGAGGGCTATGCGGAGGAATATCGGAAGCGCTTTTCGTTTGCGCGGGCGCAGCCAACGAAGACGGAGGCCGGAGCGGCGCGGGCGGTGTCGGGGTAGGGTGGGCGGGGTGCGCGGGGACGTGGCGAGCGGGGGCGGGCGATTGGCGCGGTTTAGGCTTCACGATGGAGCGTGCGGATCACCTGGACGAACACCCCTTTTGAACGTGCGACCGCGAAGCCCATTTCGGTGGGCATGACCTGCTGGCTGTGGGAGCGCCGCGAGCGGAGAATCGCCGAACTGGCGAAGCGCCTGGAGGTGAATGTGGAGGTCACCCAACACATCCACGGCCTGCGCCGGGAGATCGAGTGCCAGGTGTCGGGGGAGAACGTCGAACGGTTTATCGGGGAGTTTGTGCGGCGGTGCTGACGCCGCGCCGAGGCCGGGACGAACAGGAATGATGCGGCACACTATCGCGAAGGGGTGAGGTCGCGGACCTGGCTCGTAGGCTCGGTGCGATTGGCAACGCGCTGGGCGAGCATGGTGGCGAGGCGCTGGAATTCGAGGTCGGCGAGGCGGCGCTCGGTGCGCTGGAGCTCGACCCGTTTGGTGAGGTCGAAGACGGCGCGGTCGGTGGCGTCGTGCTGGGCGCGGAGGGTCACGAGTTGCTCGTCGAGGGTGGCGAGATCGCGGGTGAGGGTGTCGTTGGTGGCGAGCTGCGCGGCGGTGTCGGCGTCGAGACGGCGGAGGCGGTCTTCGTAGGCGGCCTGCCTGGCCTCGGTTTTGAGGCGTTCCTGCTTTTCGTTTTCGGCGGTGCGCTGGCGGGCCGCGATGGCGGCCTGGTCCTGCGCGGCGCGGCGACGGGCGTCCTCGGCGGTGTGGGCGGCGGCGACTT
>JAPLTR010000315.1 GCA_026398065.1 Verrucomicrobiota bacterium
TGCCCGAACGTCTCAACCAAAGTGTCAGCGATGTGTGACCAAAAAGTGTCAGCGATGTGTGCGCAACCACCGGAGAGGCGTCCCTACCGGCTGATGCGCGCAAAAAACGGCAGCCTCGAAAGGCTGCCGTGAAATTTCTATCGGACTGGTTTGGACTTACTCCACGGACTCAGCGTTTGCCCTTGGTCTTCTTCTTGGGCTTTTCGTCTTCGTCCTCGTCGTCGTCGTCATCATCCTCGTCGTCGTCCTCGTCCTCATCATCGTCATCGCCGAGGTCGTCGTCATCGTCGTCGTCTCCGGCGCCTTTGACCTTTTCCTTCTTTTTGTCGCCTTCGGGCGCGTCGGGATCCTTTTCGCCTTCCTCGTCCTCGTCCCACTTGAGCGACTCGTCGTTCTTGAGTTTCTCCTCCTCGGCTTCGTCGAGCTCGGGCAGGTCGTCGTCTTCCTCGTCCTCGGCGCCCTTGGCGGGGGCCTCCTCGTCGGTGTCGTAACCGGCGGGCATGTAGTCGAGGATGGAGGTGAGCTCCTCGAAGGTGTGGACGGCCTTGCCCTGGATGAAGTGGCTGTTCTGGTCCTCGCGGATCTCGTCCTCGACCTCGTCGACGGAGAGCTTGGCCTCGAAGGCGAAGAGGTCGTTGAGGAGCTTCACGCGGCAGCGCGTGAGGTGGTCGAGGAGGTCGGCGTAGGGCCCGTTCTCCTCGTCGAGCACGTCGGCGAGCACAAAGAGCTTTTCCTCGGAGTCGAAGAGGGACTCCTTGACGCGCTTGAGGCGGACCTTGCCGTTGCCGAGATCCTTGTCGATACGGAAGCGGATGAACGCCGCCTCGAAGATGTCCTGGTCAAAGCCGTAGTCGCGGAGGGGATCGACGAGCTCGATGAGGTGGGCGAGCTGGCGCGGGTCGACGATGCTGAGTCCGTCCACATCCCAGCGCACGGGATCGGAGGTTTCGGAGACCCACCAGTTGTGGTCTTCGCCGAGGCGGACAATGCACCAGTCGAGAGTGGAAATAGCTTTAGCCATGTGTCAGATGAAGGAAATGTGAATTTTGGCGCAGCGTGCGAGGGGAGGTTTAAAAAACAAGCACAAAAGCGGACGCCGCGTCACAGGGGAGTTACGGCGCGTTTTCACTCTGGAAAATATTGGTCGAAAGGAGGTTTTGGCGCGCGTGGTTCTTGCCATTTGACAAGGGGGTTTTCACCCTCCGGCGCATGGGGTTGTTCTACGAAAAATTCTTTCGGGGCCGGTTCTTCCGGCTCGACTCGGAGGTGGCGCATGAGCGCGGCGTGCAGGGCATGGCGCTACTGAGTGCGCTCCCACCGCTATGTCGAGCCCTAGAAGCGTGGGCGCGGCTGCCCGCGGGGACGCGGCCGGTCGAGGCGTTTGGCCTGAAGTTCCCGAATGCGGTCGGTTTGGCGGCTGGTTTCGACAAGAACGCCGAGGCGTGGCCCGCGGCGGCGGCGCTGGGTTTCGGCCACGTGGAGATCGGGACCGTGACCGCGCTCGCGCAGCCGGGCAACCCGAAGCCCCGGATGTTTCGCTACCCCGCGCAGGAGGCGGTGATCAACCGCATGGGCTTTAACAACGAGGGCGCGGCGGCCGTCGCGGCCCGCCTCGCGAAGCAGGCCGGCCCGGGTAAGCGGCGCATCCCCCTCGGCATCAACCTCGGCAAATCGAAGGTCACCGACATCGAGAAGGCCGCCGAGGATTACCTCGCGAGCTTTGCCCTGCTGGCGGACCACGCGGACTACCTCGTGCTGAATGTCTCCAGTCCCAACACCCCCGGCCTGCGCCAGCTCCAGGACGAGTCGCGCCTGCGCGAACTCCTCGGCGCCGTCACGCGCGCCAACCGCGAGCGCGCCGAAAAGCCCGGCAAGCGCCGCGTGCCCGTGCTCCTGAAGATCGCTCCCGACCTCACCTGGCCGCAGATCGACGCGGCGCTCGGCGTGATCGCGGAGTTCGGCCTCGACGGCATCATCGCGACCAACACCACGCTCGCGCGCCCGGGCTTCTTCGCGACCGTCAACGAGACGGGCGGCCTGAGTGGCGCGCCGCTGCGGGTGCGTTCGACCCAGATCATCAATTACATCGCGCGCGCCACGGGCGGCCGCCTGCCGATCGTCGGCGTGGGCGGCATCTGCGACGCGGCCGGTGCCGGCGAGAAACTCGATGCGGGTGCGACGCTCGTGCAGGTTTACACGGGGATGGTGTACCGCGGCCCGTTTTTCGCCGCGGAACTGGCGCGCGCGCTCGCGGACCGGCAGCAAACTTAACCGGCCCGGGGGCGGATCCCGAGAGGAGGACCGGCCCCTTTCCCCCGGGGGCCGGGAAAATTTTTGACGAGTTCATTTCAGGGCTGGACAACGCGAAACGGATTCCCCTTAGTCCGCCTTCCTCTGCTTCCCAACTGCCCGGGTGGTGGAATTGGTAGACACACACGTTTGAGGGGCGTGTGCCGTAAGGCGTGCAGGTTCGAGTCCTGTCCCGGGCACCATTTAACACCTCCCCCGCAAGGGGTTGCGGTGAACGCGAAGCGAGGCAAACGCGACCGGACGAACCTCCGGATTTCACATTTCAGGACGCCTCAATCGCGCCGACGGAACGTTTGGCGGATGCGTTCGCAGAGCAGCGCGAGCCACGAGGGTGCGTTTGGAGGGCTCGGATCTTGATTTTCCGCCCGTTTCAGTGGCAGGTACTTTTCCCGTTCGGCCGCCGGAATCGGCTCAAGCCGGTCGTAGAGCAAAAACAGGAATCCGCTCTGGCTGGGCGGCCGGTAGGCGCCCTGCGCCTCCAGGAGGCGCGCCGCGATCGCGGTCATCTCCCAGCCATCGACCTCCTCCGCCGCCCATTTTCTCTCGTACAACTTTGTGACCGCTTCGGCCTCGCCGAACGCCCGGACCTTGTCGATGTCGCCCAGAATGATGTCGGAGAAGTGGGGATTGCCCCACGACCACAGCCACGTGTTCGTTTTCGTCGAGATGCTCCCCACCACCGTGACCCGCGCCCGCACTTTGGGGTCATCCGCTTCGCTCCACCAGATCTCGCCGCGATAGAGGTCGTACTCAAAGCGCGGAAACTCGCCGATGCCGAACTGGGCCTTCGCGTTTTCGATGCGCGCCTTCAGGTAGGCCGTGGATTCGGCGAGGAAGGCCTCATACTCGGGGTACGTCATCTCGGCTCGACGGAAAAAGGCGGGACCGAGGTCGTGCCCGGTGAATCACGCTGCCGGAGCCTTGTGGAGGTTTACGCTCTCGAGCTGGCTCAGCCGGATCAGCTCGATGCTGCCCTTGTCGTCGGTGAAGACGAGGGTGGCCTGGTCTTTGCCGAGTGCGGCGTAGTCGGGATGCTCGATGCGATATTCCCGTCCGCTGACCATGCGCAGCGTAAATCCCTCCGTGCCATGCAGGAGGTTCCTGATCTGGTCGAGAGTCATGGCGTCGTGAGCCAACTGCTATATCATTCCCCGGCGCTGGGCAATCCAATATCTGATCCGGGACACGGACGGTTCGTCCCCGATTTGAAGTGC
>JAPLTR010000267.1 GCA_026398065.1 Verrucomicrobiota bacterium
CTCGGCGTCGACCCAAACGTACTCGCGGCTGCGCGGGCCGGTCTGGACCTCATACCAAAAGGTCGATCCGCCCGGGGGCCAGTGGGCCTCGACCGAGCTGCGATAGACTTTGTTGGCAGACGAGGCGCGGAGGGCAGCGGAGCGTTCGTAGTCGGCGCGCGAACCCTGGGCCCGTGCGGACGCGACGAACAGGAGGGCAAACGCCACGCCGAGGACGGCGCCGAGACGGAGCGACGTTATGCGGGAGGCACGCATCGGGCGGGGTGACGGGGGAGAGATCAGAGTTTGTCGGCAAAGGCCGACAGCGCGGCGGTGCCGCCGGTGTGCCAGAAGAGGATCGTCTGGTCCTTGGTGAAGGCGCCGCGACGGATGAGGTCGATCAGGCCACCCATGGCGCGGCCGGTGTAAACGGGATCGAGGAGGAGGCCCTGCGTGCGGGCGACGGTGCGGATCGCGTCGCGCTCGAGGTCTCCCACGACGGAATAACCGCCGCCGAGGTAGTCGGCGTTGATGTCGACGCGGAGCTGGTCGGTGGCCACGGCGGCGCCGACGAGGCGCGCGGCGTCGAGGGCTAGCCCGGTGACCTTGGCCTGCAACTCCGCGATGGAGGAATCGATGCTGATGCCGAGCACGCGACCGCGGTAGCCGCGGAGGGCGGCGCCGAGGACGAGGCCGGCCTGCGTGCCGGCGCTGCTGCTGGCGAAGACCATCGTGTCGATGGCGAGGTTTTGGGCGGCGAGCTGGTCGAGCGCCTCCTCCATCGCCGTCGCGTAGCCGAGGGAGCCGAGGCCGTTGGAACCGCCGAGGGGGATCAGGTAGGGGCGGGCGCCCGACTGGCGGAGCGAGGCCATGACCTCGACGGCGACCTCGTCGCGGGTGCGGGCGCCGGACCAGTGGATTTTCGCGCCGAGGAGTTCATCGAGGAGGAGGTTGCCTAGGCGCTGGGCGGGCGGATGGCCGCGGAGGACGAGGGAGCAGCCGAGGCCGAGGTGCGCGGCCGCGGCGGCGGTCTGGCGGACATGGTTGCTCTGCGGGCCGCCGAGGGAAACGACGTGGTCGCAGTTTTGCGCGAGGGCGTCGGCGAAGAGGAATTCCAGTTTGCGGACCTTGTTGCCGCCGGTGGCGAGGCCGGTGTGGTCGTCGCGCTTGACGTAGATCTTCGGGCCGCCGAGGTGGGCGCTGAGACGCTCGAGCGGTTCGATCGGCGTGGGATACAGACCGAGGCGGAGGCGGGGCGGGTAGGTCATGGGGAGAATGAACGGGGAGGGACGTGACCGCGCAAGGGGGCAATCGCGTGCGGATAGTCGGTGACAAATTGGGGGATGGGCTGTTCCGGGTGGAAGGCGTTTGGGGCTTTTCTTGGGCGGGCGGAGGACGATGCTGGACGGACCATGAACGACATCCAGGAACTCCAGCGTCTGGCGTCGCCGGCCCCGAAACCGCAGTCGCTCGCGTGGGATGGAGCGACGCTCTGGATGGGGTCGCGCGAAACCAAACGCATCTACGGGATCAATCCCGCGACGTGGACCGTGGGCTGGGAAGTCGCCGCGCCAGGCACGCCGTATGGGATGACGACGGTGGGCAGGGAATTGCGCGTGCTGTGCAGCGAGACGGCGGAGGACCACCGCATCATCCGGCGCTGCGTGCCGGGGCAGGGGTTCGACGCGGCGTTTGGGATTCCGTGTCCGGACGACACGGGCTCGCAGCTGAGCTACGACGGCCGGTGGCTGAACGTGAGCCAGTGGTATCCGAAGAAGGTGATCGCGGTCGCCGACGACGGGAAGGTGGAGCGCGTGATCGCGGTGCCGCACGGGATCTGCGGGCAGGTGTTTGTCGACGGGTGTATTTATTTGGTCACTACGGATGCCGAGGAGACGAACGAGTACTGGCTCACGCGGGTGGACCTGCGGGCGGGCGGCACCCCGAAGATCGAGGATGTGGCGCGCGTGCCGTTTCAGGCGCGGGCGCTGGCGTGGGACGGCACGAAGTTCTGGACCAACCACCGCGAGCAGAACCAGATCGTGGCGTTTGCGCGGGTGGGGTGAGGGTGACGCGAGCCTGAAGAACCGCTCGTTAAGACGAGCGGCTACGCACAGCAGGCGGAGAGGGCGTGACCGCTCGCTAAGGCGAGCGGCTACAAGGCTTCGTAGCCTTTGACCGGGACGGGCGGTGTTGGCGGGGGCGGGGTGAGGCCGTGGGCGCGCATGACCTCGTGGATCGCGGCGATGGTCTCGAAGGAGGGCTTGAAGTTGCCGTAGCGGTGGCCCTCGGCGACGAGGAGTGGGGTCCAGCCCTTTTTGTTTTTCTGGTTCCAGATTTCGATTTTTGCGCCCTTCGCGTCGAGGAGCTTTACGACCTTGGGAAAATTGGCGAAGGCGGCGCCGTGCATCGCGGTGTCACCGTGGTCGGAGACGGCATTGATGTCGGCGCCGAGGCTGAGGAGGTAGGTGACGGCCTCGACCGCTTCGTCGTCGGTGCCGGCTTCTTCCTCGGCGGAGCGGGTGCCGAGGCCGGCGGCGGCCATGAGGGGGGTGCAGTGGTCGACGTTGGTGATGGTGGGATCGGCGCCGAGTTCGACGAGGAGTTTCAGGTACTCGGTGTCGGCGGTGTCGGCGGCGAGCATGAAGGGCGTACAGCCCTTGCGCGCGATGCGGCCGCCGCCGGAGGGGCCGCCGCTGAGGCGGGCGTTCACGTCGGCGCCCTTGGCGATGAGCTTGCGGATGAGTTGTTCGCTGGTGACGTTGCCGGGATCCTCGGGGATGGGATCGCCTTCGTCCTCGCCGATATCGGCCTTGCGGACCCAGGTGATGATGTGGAGGGGCGAGTAGCCGGAGCGCATCTCGTTGGGATTGGCGCCGAGATCGAGGAGGAGGGAGGCGAGCTCCCAGTGGCCGTTCTCGAGGGCGATGGCGAGGGCGGTGGTGCCCTTTTTCGGGAGCTTGTTGCCGGTTTTCTTCGGGGCGGTGGCCTCGTTGATGTCGGCCCCGGCCTGGAGGAGGGTGCGGATGACGTCGGCGTGGCCGGCGCGGGCGGCGAAGAGCAGGGCGGTGAGGCCGGTGTCGACGGAAGCGTGGAAATCGGCCTTGGCGGCGAGGAGCGCGGCGACGACCGGGGCGTGGCCCTCGGCGGCGGCCCACATGAGGGCGGTCTGGCCGTTGGGGAGTTTGGTGTCGACGGCGGCGCCGTGGGCGAGGAGGGCCTGGACGACGGCGAGGCGGCCGGTGCGCGCGGCAGTCATGAGGGGAGTCTCGCCGCCGCGGAGCGGGGCGTTGGCATCGGCGCCGGCGTCGAGGAGGAGGGTGACGATGGCGGCGTTACCGTTGGTGCAGGCGAGGGAGAGCGGGCTGACGCCGTAGCGGTTGGCGGCCTTGGGGTCGGCCTTGGCGGCGAGGAGGGCTTTGACGGTGGCGACGTCGTCGTGATGCACGGCCCAGTGGAGGGCGGTCATGCCGTCGACCTGGGGGGCGTTGATATTCGTATCGGAAATCAGGGTGCGAGTGAGGGTGGCGTCGCGTTTCTCGACGGCGTCGGCAAGCGGGGCGGGGGAAGCTCCAAGCTCCAACATCCAAGCTCCAATGAAACATCCAATGGCCAGAAATGGCCGGAGGCGTTTGGGAGTTTTTGAAAATTGAAGCTTCATGGGAGCTTGGAGGGTGGTGCTTGGAGCTTTGGCGGCAGCGCCGCCTTAGACGTTCAGCGGGCGGAAGAGGCCGTCGATCTTGCCGTTGCTGTCGGCGAAGGAGTCGATTTTGACGCCGACCTTGTCGAGGAGGGTGAGGTGGAGGTTGGCGAGGGGGACGGGCGAGTCGTAACGAATGTGGCGGTTGCCCTTCATGCCGCCGGCGGCGCCACCCGCGACGAGGACGGGGAGGTTGGTGTGGTCGTGGACGTTGGGGTTGCCGATGCCGCTGCCGTAGAGGAGGAGGGAGTGGTCGAGGAGGGTGCCGTTGCCCTCGGGCGTGGCCTTCAGGCGTTCGAGGAAGTAGGCGAAGAGGGAGACGTGGAACGCGTTGATCTTGGCCATGCGCGCGATCTTGTCCGGGTCGTTGCCGTGGTGGGAGAGGGGGTGGTGGGGATCGGCGACGCCGGTCTCGGCGACGTAGGTGCGGTTGCTGGTCTCGCGGGCGAGTTGGAAGGTGGTGACGCGCGTGATGTCGCCCTGCATGGCGAGGACCTGGAGGTCGAACATGAGTTTGGCGTGCTCGGTGTAGGAGGCGGGGACGCCGAGGGGGCGCTCGAGATCGGGCGGGAGGGCGTTGGTGGCGACGTCCGACTCCGCTTTTTGGATACGGCGCTCCACCTCGCGGACGGTGTCGAGGTATTCGGCGACCTTGGCGCGGTCGGCGGGACCGAGCTTCTGCCGCAGGCTGGCGAGGTCCTCGGTGACCCAGTCGAGGAGACTGGCGCGTTTGCGGAGGGCGGCGCGGCGCTCGACGAGGCTGCCGCCCTCGCCGAAGAGGCGCTCGAAGACGATGCGCGGGTGCGCCTCGGAGGGGAGCGGAGTGGTGGGCGAGGACCAGGAGAGGTTGTTCTGGTAGACGCAGGCGTAGCCGTTGTCGCACTGGCCGGTGGTCTGGAGCATGTCCATCGACAGCTCAAGGGAGGGAAGCTGCGTCTCGCGTCCGATCTGCTGGGCGGCGAGCTGGTCGGCGCTGGTGCCGAGATAGTAGTCGGAACTCTCGGTATGCTTGGCCTTGGCGGCGCTGAGGAAGGCGGCGTTGGAGGTGGCGTGGGACCCGGGGTAGGCGTTGCGGAGCTCGAGGTTGGTGAAGGCGGTGACGTGATCCTTCACGGGGGCGAGTGACTGGAGGATGGGCGAGAGCTCGCCGAGCGTGCCGTCGGTGCCGGCGGGCGTCCAACGCGACTGGTCGCAGCCCATGGGCATGAAGACGTAGCCGAGGCGGCGGACGGGGAGGGCCGCGGTCGACGTCGCCGCGGTGGCGGCGGGGATCATGGCGTCGAGGAGCGGGAGGGAGAGCGTGGCGCCCATGCCGCGGAGGAAGGTGCGGCGGGGGAGGGATTTTTTGGAGATGAACGTGCTCATGGGGTGGTCCTCATTTGGAAGGGCGGGCTGTTCACGATGCCGAGAATCAGGGCGGAGAAGCGGTACTGGTCGGCCGAGGCGCGGCGGACGATCTGGCGGACGGCGGGCGCATCCGAAACCTCGATACCGCGGCCGAGCGCGAAGGTGAGGAGCTTTTCGCTGACGGTGCCGGCGAAGAGCTCGGGGCGGGCGAGGAGGGCGCGCTCCAGGCCGGCGACGCCTTCGAACTGGCTGCCGTCGGGGAGGCCACCGGTGACGTCGACGGGGCGGTGGTCCTCGGAGGCGCGCCAGTGGCCGACGGCGTCGAAGTTTTCGAGGGAGAAGCCGACGGGATCCATGATATTGTGGCAGCTCGCGCACGCGGGTTTCTCGCGGTGGGCGGCAAGGCGGGCGCTGATGGGGAGGGCGGCGTTGACGTGGTTGTCGTCGAGGGCGGGGACGTTGGGGGGCGGCGGGGGCGGCGGGGCGCCGACGAGATTGGCGAGGATCCAATGACCGCGGATCACGGGCGAGGTGCGGGTGGCGTAGGAGGTGACGGTGAGGATGCTGCCCTGGCGGAGGAGGCCGCCGCGCTGGCGGGCGGGGTCGTCGGCGAAGGAGACGCGGCGGAAGTGACTGCCGTAGACGTGGGGCACCTCGTAGTGTTTCGCGAGGCGCTCGTTGAGGAAGGTGTAGTCGGCGGAGAGGAGGTCGGTGACAGGGCGGTCCTCGCGGAGGACGCTCTCGAAGAAAAGTTCGGTCTCCTGCCGGAAGGACTGGCGGAGATTGTCGTCGAAATCGACGAAGCGGCGGACGTCGGGGGTGACGGATTCCAAGCCGCGGAGGTGGAGCCACTGGGCGGCGAAGTTGGTGACGAGGCTGCGGGAGCGGGCGTCGGCGAGCATGCGGCGGACTTCTTTTTCGAGGAGCGCGGGGTTGCGCAGATCGCCGCGGACCGCGGCCTCGAGGAGGGTGTCGTCGGGGAGGCTGCTCCAGAGAAAAAACGAGAGGCGCGAGGCGAGCTCGAGGTCGGAGATGCGATAGGCGGTGTGCGGCGGGAGGCCGGCGGGGTCGGTCTCGACACGGAGGAGGAAGGACGGGCTGACGAGGATGGCGCTGAGGGCGTTTTCGATGCCGGCCTCGAAGCCGGCGCCCTCGCGGAAGAATTGGAGCGGGCGGCGGAGATCGTCGTCGGTGACGGGACGGCGGTAGGCGCGGCGGAGGAGGGGCGCGAGGATCTGCCGCGCGCGGGACTCGTCGGCGGCGGGAGAGGTGGAGGTGACGGGGGCGGTGGCGAGTGCGCCGAAGATCGCTTGGCGGCTCGGGGAGTCGGCGGCGCCTGTGGCGTTGAAGGGACCGGTGATCGACGTCTGATAGAGCGCGGGGGCGGTGCGTGGGTGGCGGTGCATGTTGAACCGCGCGAGGAAGGGCTGGCGCTCGGTCTCGATGAGGACGGTCGGGTCTTTGATGAAGGTGACGCCGACCTCGTGGGGGCCGGCCTTCACGGTGACGCGGAACTTGAGGTGGGTGTCGACGCCCTCGGCGTTTTTGTCGGAGCCGGGCGGCTTGACGGTGGCGAGGGCGACGCGCGCGCGGTCGAGGAGGATCTCGACCTCGTGGGGCTTTTTCAGGCCCTCGACCTGTTCGTTGCGGTCGCGGGCGAGGCGGACCTGGATCTCATACTCGCCGTCCTGCGGAAACGTGTAGGGGATCACGGCCCCGCCGCGGGTGCCGAGGGGCAGGCCCTCGACGTGGCCCTCCTGGGTGACATCGGGACGGACGCGAAAGGTATCGCCGCCGGGGACCTTGCGCGGGGCGCCGACGGCGAGGCGGGCGATCTTCTGGGCGGCGGAGACGTAGCGGTCGAGGAGCGTGGGGGAGAGATTGCCGACGGTGACGTTGTCGAAGCCGTGGGCGGGTTCGTCGTTGGGGAGGAGCGCGGTGGCGTCGATGTCGAGGGCGAGGAGATCGCGGATCGCGTTCTGGTATTCGGTGCGGTTGAGGCGGCGGAGGGAGTCGGTGCGGCCGGGGGTCGGATGCGCGGCGGCGGCGCGGTCGAGGGACGAGGTGAGCTGGGCGACGAGCGTCTGATACGCGGCGTTGTCCGGACGGGGCTCGCCGATGGGCGGCATCTGGCGGTGGTCGAGCTGGTGGACGATCTTTTCCCAGACGAGCGGATCGGCGGCGAGCTGCGCGGAATTTTTCGGATCGAGGCCCTCGAGGGAGAGATTGCCCTTCTTCGTCGCGGCGTCGTGACAGTCGAGGCAGTACTCGGCGATGAGGCCTTTGGCCGCCGGGGCCTTGGCGGCGGGTGCGGCGGAGAATGCGGCGGCAGGCGCGAGCAGCAGCGCGGCGCAGAGGCGGGCGGAAATCGACACAGTCGGACGGGGCATGAGGACGCGCGCCAGGACGCGCAGGGGTGCCGAAACGATGCGCGCGAGGTGGAAAACGGCGAGGGAAATCAGGGCGGGGGTGAGGAAGGCGGAGGTGAACCACGAAACACACAAAAGACACGAAATGAAGGCGGCGAATCCCGGGCAGATATCAAACCATTGAACAGGAGCAAACGGAGAGCACGGAGCGCGGCAGAGGCACCTCCGTTGGCCGCGCCTCGGTCAACGAGATGGGACGGGGGAGTGGGCCGGCGCGGGCCGGGAGCCCGTTATTTGAAGCGTAGCTCGCTGAGACGGGCGGACTGATTCGCCGCATCGGCCTCGAGCACGACGATGGTCGGGACGGGGGCTCCACTCGCGAGTTTTTGTGCCTTTGGTTTTACGATGAGCGATGGATGCGCCGGATCGTCCCAACGGAGGAGCTCCACCTCACCGTTCTTCCTGATTTCTTTCAGACGGTAGCGACCGTCGTCCGAAAGCGGACTATTTTGGGAAAGGGTGAAGGCTTGCCAAACAGCGGTATGGGCAAAGGGAGCGAGCTCGACGGTTGTTTCTCTCGCCACATCCCAGCGGGCGACGGCCTGGCGCTGGAGGGCGGGGAGGTCTTCGGCGAGGAGGTAGCGCTGGGCAATGAGGGTGCGGGCGGCGGCTTCGAACTTCGCGAGGTAGACCTCGCGGGACGGGTAGCGCTCCTCGATGGAGGGGCGGGGGTCGCCGGAGGATCTACGGGTGGCGGCGGTGGCAGGGAACGGAATCCAGGAGCCGGCGAGCATGACGAGTTCGCCGGGATTGCCTGCGGCCGGGGCGCGGAAATTCCAGCCGGTGTAGGTGGCGAGCGGGACGGCGAGTTCGGGGAGGCGGATGCCCGCACGTTCGTTGCCGTCGGCATCGACCTGCGAGACGAAGAGGGGCAGCGGGGTGCCGGCGCCGCCGCTGGAGGGCAGGAGGGGATTGGCGGCGCGGGGGCCGGCGAGGAGGGCACGGGGGGAGGCGACGCCGGGGATCGCGGGGAAGGCGAGTGCGGAGACGGGGACGAGGGTGCCGTCACGGAGAGTTGGATACGCACTGGCGGGCGGGGGCGTGCCGTCGGCGACCCAGTGGTGCATCGCCGGCACGAGGGCGCGCATGAGCAGCCAGTAGTCGTTGGGGTTGCTGCGCTGCTGGGCGTTGGCGGGGGCGGTGGGCGGGAATTTTCCCGGACCGTGCTGGGTGCCGGCGAAGGCGTAGGCGCGGACATTGGCGGGAAGGGGGAGGTCCTGTTTACCGGAGGGATCGACGTGGACGAGGGCGGCGACGCGGCCGCCACCGACGTATTCGACCGAGGTGTTGGTGTAGAAAATCTTCGGGGCGCGGGTGACGCGGGGATTTTCGAGGAGGCCGTCGCGGAGGCCGGTGGCGGGGTCGGTCTGCGCGGAGTCGGCAAAAGGGAAGCCGGTCACGGCGAGGTGGCCGAGTTCGCGGGGGACGGACCAGCGCTGGTTGAAATTAATGCGCGCGGCGCCGGCGATGTGGGCGAGGACGCCGTCGTAGGCGGCGCGGTCGTGTTCGTCGGTGTTGAAACCGTGGTAGAGAAAATCGCGGAGCCAGCGTCCGCTCTGCGACATGCCATAGGCGTAGGCGTAGCGGAGCGGGGGCAGGGGGTTGGTGGAGGTGGGGTGCTTGAGCCACGCGGCGGTGTCGCGGAGGGCGGCGAAACCGCGGCCGGCGATGGGGGGATGGGTCGCGGGATAGGCGAGCTCGTAGAGGAGGCCGGGTTGAAACCCGCCG
>JAPLTR010000879.1 GCA_026398065.1 Verrucomicrobiota bacterium
GTGTTGTCGAGGATGAACGTGCCGGCGCTCTGCACGCCCCAGGTCTGGGCCGTGAAAGCGAGGCCGTTGACCGAGTCCAGCGAGCCCGTGGCGGAGAAGAGCCGGACGGTGGTGCCCTGGATATTGACCCCGCCGGTGAGCGTGCTGGCGCCGGTGAGATTCACCGTGCCGGGGCCCCGGAAGTACACGCCGTGGGTCCCGGCCAGCGGAGCGTTGATTGTCGCGACATGGCCGGCCTGCGCCACTGAGACCTCCGGGGCGAAACCGGACCCGCTGTTGACCAGGGTGAGGGCTCCGCTGCCGGAGGTGTTGAGCGTGTAGCCTGTGGAGTTGAACGTGAGCCCGCCGGCCGTGATCGCGTCCACGAGCGTGACCGTCCCGCCGGTGCCGCCGAAGGTGGCGGCATCGGTGGAGGCCGCCGACCAAGTCTGGTAGGTCACACCATAGTCCCAGGTCCAACGCGCGGACGACGTGTTCCACGTGCCCGTGCCACCGACGGGCACGCCGGTCCCGGACGGGTTCCACATGATTTGCGCCGAGAGGGAGACCCCGCCGAAAATCACGATCGCGGCGAGCAACCCGGCGGCGATCCGCAGGACAAGCGCCAGCACCGGGTGAAACGGAGACCGAAAAGAGAGAAGATGAAACATGGGAGGCACCCCTGCGGCGAACCGACGCCACCCGGGCCCTTCCTGCCTGTGACTGGCGAAAAGGAGAACCGAGCCCTCTGTGACGAACGCTCGCGCCGCTGTGACGAACGCTCGTTCCCGGACTGGCCGCTGCCCGCGAACCTACCGCACGATCGGCCGAAGGCGGGCGCGCAGGTCGGCCACGTAACGGTAGCTGGCCCGGAAGGGCTCGGGCAGACCGTTGAGCCGCAGATCGAAGGTGGAGACGGTAGCGCGCTCGAGGCTTTCGACGTGATGGAGATTCACGATCAGATGCCGGTGGGCGCGCGCAAAGTGCGCGGGAGGCAGCGAGTCCTCCCAGTTCTTCAGCGTGCGGCGCACCAGCAGGCGACGGCCGGCCAGGAGGTGGATCTCGCTGTAGTTTTCGCACGACGTGATACACCGGATCTCGGCCAGGCCGATCAGCCGGTCCCCGGCGGGCCCGAGGTTGACGAGGATGCGGTCGTCAAGCGTGAGGGGGCCCGGAAAAGGCGGACTGGGCGCGGTGGGCCGGGGATCGGCGGCGAGGCGGGCAAGCGAGGCCGCGAGGCGCTCCGGCGCCACGGGCTTGAGGAGATAGTCGAGGGCGTTGATCTCGAAGGCGCGCAGCGCGTGCTGGTCGTACGCCGTGACGAAGATGATCCGCGCGCCGACGCGCACCCGGGGCACGAGATCGAATCCCGTGCCGCCCCGGAGCTGGATGTCGAGGAAGACGAGATCGTAGTCGGCCCGGTCGAGCAGCGCGCGCGCCTCCTCCAGCGTGCCCGCCTCCCCCGCCACAGTGATCGCGGGATGATCCGACAGCAGGGCGCGCAGGGCGTCGCAGGCGGAAGGCTCGTCGTCGATGAGGAGGGCGCGGAGCACGGAGGGATTTTCGATCGGGGATTTTCGGATTTCGATTTTGTCCGGAGTCAGTTCGCAGCGGCGGGCGCGAAGCGCAGGGTCACGGTCACCCAGCCGTCGGCGGAGTGGTGGCTCAGGGTGTGGGTGCCCGGAAAACAACGCGCAAGGCGGGCGCGGAGATTCTCCATGCCGATCCCGGTCGAGGGCACGCTGCGCGGCGCGCCGGCCGGGAGCCAGGCTCCGGTGTTGGAGAGCGTGAGGGTCGTCGTGCCGTCCGGCTCGCGGCGGGTCACGAGCCGGACCGTGAGCACGCCGGGGCTGGTGGCGCCGCCGTGCTTGATCGCGTTGTCCACGAGGGGCAGGAGCAGGAAGGCGGGCAGGCGGAACGCGCTGGCCGCCGGGTCGGCGGTGAACTCGATCACGAGGCGCTCGCGCCAGCGGGCCTGCTCGATGTCGAGGTAGGTCCGCAGCATGGTCAGCTCCTCGCCGAGCGTCTGCCACTGGTCGCTGGGCCGCGTCAGCGTGCCGCGGCAGAAATCGGCGAGGCGGCGCACGAGCTCGCCGGCCGGGCGCGAATGCGGGAGGACGAGGCCGTAGATGGAGTTGAGGGCGTTGAAGAGGAAGTGGGGGTTGAGCTGGTAACGGAGCAGCTCAAGCCGGGCTTTTTCCTCGGAGAGCTGGGCGACGATTTTCTCGTCGAGTTCGAGACGGCGCAGGCGCTCCAGTTCCGCGGTGCGCTCGGCGACGATGGCCTCGAGGTGCTCGTTGCGCCGGCGGAGCGTGCGGGTGCGGAGCTTCACGATGCCCGTGACGCCGAGCACCGCCAGCCCCCCGAGCGCACCGTAGGCCCACGGCGTGCGCCACCAGGGCGCCGCGACGCTGAACGCCACCGGCGGCGCGGCGCCGGTGCGACCGTTGAGGTCGCGGGCCTCGACCCGCAGGCTAAACTCGCCCGGCGGAAAGTTGGACACATCGCGGCGGATGTCGCCGCTCCACGGCGTCCACTCGCGGTCGAGCCCGTCGACGCGGGTGCGGTACTCGATCGTCGTCGCGCCGCGGTACTCGCACGCAAAAGTGGGCGCGGCGAATTCGAAGCGGAGGGAGTTGGTCTCGGCCGGCAGCGCCAGGGCACCGGTCCGCACATCCGGCGCGGCGAGAATCGCGCCCTCCGCGTTCCGCACCCGCCGCACCACCGCGCGCAGCGGCGGGCCCGGCTGGGCGGACCGCCAGCCGAGATCGAGCGACATGAGCATCCCCTGCCCCGCGATCCAGAGCGTGTCCTGCACGGCGTCGTGAAACAGGGAGTTGATCACGAGACCGCGCAGCGGGGCGGCGGCCAGATGCTCCACCCGCCAGCCGCCCGCGGGGTCCGGGCGCAGCCGCGCAAACTGCGGCGAGGGCTCCCGGTTGAAAAACCACGCCCCGCCGTCCGCCGCCGGCGCGCTGTTGTCGGGGCCGCGCCCCCCGCCGAACCCCAGCGCCGGGAAGCGGGTCTCGGGCACAAAGCGGTCGGCCGCCGGATCGTAACGCAACAGCCAGTGCGCACTCGCCGCGAGCAGGTCCGGCCCGAGCGTAAACAGCCGGAGATTGTCGCGCCGCAGCGCAGCGGGCACGCCGAGATCCGGGCCATAGCGGCGCGCCGGCGCGTCATCGGCCAGGCCCCGCCGAAAGTCGATCCGCCACAGCTCGCCCGTGCGCGTCGCCACCCAGACCAAGCCCCCGTCGCGCTCCAGGATGTCATCCACCCCGGCCGGCAGCGTCTTCAGCTGGCCGTCCTGCTGCCAGCGTCCCTCCGCGTCCCGGCCGAAAAACCGCAGCGCCAGCGCCGACGACGCGACCACCCGGCCGGGCGCCAGGCGCAGCTCCGCGAGCCCGTACAGATACGGTCCCGCCAGCACGCGGTCCGTGCCGTCCGCCGCCACCTCGTGCAGCCCCTGCCCCGCCACCAGGACGCCCTCGCCGTGAGTCACGACATGGTGGCTCCCGGTGCGAAACCCGTTCACCGCGCGAAACTGGCCGTCGCGGTCCGACCGCCACGCGAAGCCCTCGCCATGGGTCACGTACACGCGGTCGCCCGCGCGCGCCACCTGCCGCGGCCCGCCCGCCAGCCCCTGGGCCTCGCCATGCGCGGCGAACGGCGAGTCGAGTTGCACGCGGACGATCCCGGTCGGCATCGCCAGCCAGACGCCGCCCTCGCGGTCCACGCAGAGGCCGTTGATGCGGTTGCCCGGTAGCCCCTGCCGGCGGTCCACGCGGCGGTCAAATTTCCCGTCGCGGTCAAACACGATCAGTCCGCTGCGCGTCGTGCCGTACACGGCGCGCCCGTCGGCGAGAAACACCGCGCAGGTCGGCTGCTCGTCGCGAAACAGGGCCTCCGCGCCCGCATCGAGCGCGACGGCCCGGCCCGGGCCCTCCCGCCGCATCGGGCCGCCCGTCGTAAGCAGCCGCCAGCCCCCGCGCGGATCGGGCTGGGCGGCAAAGGCATTGAGCCGCGTCCCGCTCTCGGGCGAAAGCAGCTCGCCGCCCTGGAGCCGCCGCGCCCCGCGCGCGAGTTCCTCGAGGTGCAGCGCGCCCTCCATCCACCAGAGCTGGCCAACGCGGAGCTTCGCGGGCACGACCCGCAGCGCCCCGCCGGGCGCGAAGAGCGCGAGCGCATCGGGCACCCGGAATACGACGCCCTCGGGCGTGGCGACGGCGCGGTTGAGATTGCCCAGACGGCTCGCGGCATTGGCCGCGTCTCCCGCGTCATCGTCGCCGGCGTCGGCCGGGGCGGCGGCGCGGAGATTGTCGCCGAGCGCCGCCATCACCCGGGCCGTGTGATCGACCGCGCGCAACTCCCCGGTCGCGGCCGGGACCAGCGCAGCCAGCTCGCCCACGCCCCCCACCCAGATCGTGCCCTGCGGGTCGATGGCGAGCGCCCGGGCGGCGCCGCCATGGGGCAGCGGAATCAGCCGCCACACCGCGCCGTCGAATTCGAGCACGCCGAGGTTGTTCGTCGCGTAGATGTATCCGGTGGCTGGATGCTGCTCGATCCGCCAGTTGACGGGCGAGGCGCCGTAGTCCTCCGAGCGCCACGCGTGGAGAAACGGCGAGCCCGTGGCGCGCGGGCTTTCGGCCGCGGCCAGCGGAGCGACGAACGGACCGGCCAGGCCCAGCAAAAATACCAGCGCGAGAAATCGCCCTGAACGTCCGCCGGTCGTGCTCATGCGGCGCGAACCCTACCGCGACAGTTTCCGGTACTTGATGCGGTGCGGCTGGTCCGCCTCCTTGCCCTTGCGGCGGCGGAAATCCTCGAGGTAGCTCGAGTAGTTGCCGCTGAAGAAGACCACCGTGCTGTCGCCCTCGAACGCCATAATGTGCGTCGCCACGCGGTCGAGGAACCAGCGGTCGTGCGACACGATCACCGCACAGCCCGCAAACGTCTCGAGGCCTTCCTCGAGCGCGCGGATGGAGTTCACATCGAGGTCGTTCGTCGGCTCGTCGAGGAGGATGAGATTGGCGCCGCTCTTGAGCAGGCGCGCGAGGTGCACGCGGTTGCGCTCGCCGCCCGAGAGGACGCCGACCTTCTTCTGCTGGTCCGCCCCGGTGAAACCGAACTGCGCGCAGTATGCCCGGGAGTTCAGCTCGCGGTTCGCGAGCCGCAGGATCTCCTCGCCGCCGCTGATCGCCTGCCAGATCGTCTCCGTGTCCGGCAGCGAGTCGCGCGACTGGTCCACGTGCGCGATCTTCACCGTCGGTCCCACGCGCAATTCGCCCGCCTCGGCCTTCTCCGCCCCGATGATGAGGCGGAACATCGTGGTCTTGCCCGCACCGTTGGGCCCGATCACGCCGACGATGCCGCCCGGGGGCAGCGAGAAATTCACGTTCTCGAACAGCACGTTGTCGCCGTAGCTCTTCGACAATCCTTTCGCCTCGACGACGAGGGCGCCGAGCCGCGGTCCCGGGGGGATCAGGATCTCGAACTCCTTTTCCTTCTCGGCGGTGTTCTCCTTGAGCATGTTTTCGTAGGCGTTGATGCGCGCCTGCGATTTGGCCACGCGGGCCTTGGCCGACTGCCGGATCCACGCGAGCTCGCGGGCCATCGCCTTCTGGCGCTTGTCTTCCGTGCGCTGCTCGACCGCCGCGCGCGCCTGCTTCTGCTCCAGCCACGAGGAGTAGTTGCCCTTCCAGGGAATCCCGTGCCCGTAGGACAGCTCAAGGATCCACTCCGCGACGTTATCCAGAAAGTAGCGGTCGTGGGTCACCGCGATCACGGTGCCCTCGTAGCGCGCGAGATGCTGCTCCAGCCACTGCACGCTCTCCGCGTCGAGATGGTTGGTCGGCTCGTCGAGGAGGAGGATCGAGGGCTTCTTCAGCAGCAGCCGCGCGAGCGCGATGCGGCGGCGCTCGCCGCCGGAGAGCTTGTCCACGATGGCATCGCCCGGGGGACAGCGCAGCGCGTCCATCGCCATCTCAACCTGCGGGGCGACATCCCAGGCGCCGGCCGCGTCGATCTTGTCCTGCAGCTCCGCCTGCTTGTTCGCGACCCTGTCCTTGGCCGCATCGTCGGCCGCCTCGGCGAGCTCGTCCCACGTCGCGTCGTACGCCGCCGTGAGGTCGGTGAGGTGCTTCACGCCCTCCTCGACGCAGGCGCGCACCGTCGAGCCCGGCGTGAGCTGCGGCTCCTGCTCGAGGAAACCGATCGGATAGCCCGGCTCGAAATGTAGCCGGCCGTCGATCTCGGTGTCCCGCCCCGCGAGGATGCGGAGCAGGGAGGATTTGCCGGAGCCGTTGAGGCCCAGCACGCCGATCTTCGCGCCGTAGTAGAACGACAGCGAGATGTCGCGGAGGATTTCCTTGCGCTCGATTTTCTTCGAGACGCCGAGCATGGAAAAAATGATCTTCGGGGCTTCTTCGGCTTTGGCCATGCGGGCCACTCAAACGCCCCCCGAAACGCGCGCAAGCCCAGGCTCGGAAATCGCCACGGCCTACCTGGGCTGCGCAGCAGCGTGGGAAAAGAGGCGGATCACCGGGCCAAACTTGTTTTCCGCGTCCGCCAGCGTGCGGTAGCGCCCGTTGCTCATGTTGTGTTCGGTCGGCATCCGGTAGGTGCTCCTCAGGTCAAAGCCGTCCGCGTCGCCCGGACCGGCGCGATTGCTGACGGTGAAACTCACGTCCGGCGCGCCGAAGCGCCCCATCGCCGCCTCGACCTGATCGGCCCCGAGCGCGACAAACGCCGCGTAACGCTCCTCGCCCAGCGCAGCTTTGAAGCGTTGCATCAATGCATCATAGACCGCGCCTCCTGCGGCCGGGAAGGACTTCACCGCGACGGTCACGTCGCCCTTCTCGTCCCGGGTGATCGTGGCATGGGCGAGGGCCAGCTCCGCAAGGCGCGCAGCCGCGTCGCTGACGGCAAACACCACTGCCGCGCGCTCCGCTGAGTTCAGGGCGAAGAGAGTGGCGAAGGCGTCGGTCATTTCCCCCTTTCCGGTCACAAAGGTGATCTGCGGCACACCCGCGCCACGCCGCTGGAGGTCCGCCAGCGCCCGCCACGCCACCGGCGGTACGACCCGCGCGCCTCCCTTCGGCCCCGCGCCGCCCCCCGCCTCGGTCGCGGGCCGAAGTGCCGCCGCGCGGACCTCGGCGAGTTGCGCCTTGAGGCGGCGATTTTCCTCGACCAACTGGCCGACCGCAGAACCTGCGGGCTCCGGCCGGCCCATGCGGCCCGTGGCAGATTCGCCCCAGCCCAGTTTCACCGCCAGCCACACCCCCACCGCCACGACTGCACCCACCCCCAGTCCGGCGCTGATGATTTTTGAAGCGTTCATGGCCGCGGCCTGCCCTGACCGCAGTCCAACCCTCACTCGGCAAAGGGCCGCTTTTCAAGTCGGTTGACTGACATAATATAAACGAGGCAGGTGCCACTATATTGCCCGCTTCCTCCGACCGAACTGCCGCACCCACGCGACCTCAGAGACTCGTCGGCGGCAGCGGGACCAGGCCGGGCGACGCCCCTGCCCCGATCAGTCTTTTGAGTCGCTCGCCGCCCCGCATCCCGGCACGTCCTCGATCCGGAAATACACCGGCAATCCGCGCTCCCGCGCGATTCGCACATCGTTGTCCGCGCCTTTGGATTCGCCGGGCAGCCGCAACACCGCGTCGCAGCGCGCGAGCAGCCGGTGAGCCACGGGATAGACGATCTCCTCCCACAGGGGACCGCCAATCTCCTTCGAACCGGCCACATCGAGGAGCGGCAGCGCGATCCATTCGCCGATCAGCGGCACGTGCCCGGCCCGGTAGAGCGGGAGCGCCACGGTCTCGAGCGCCCTCAGGTTTTGGCGCATCCGGGCGGGATCGTCGTTCGTGCCGGAGCGATACGGACCGGCGATGAGGATGAGCAGGGAGGCCGTGGAAGAAGTCATGCCCCGCACTATCGCAGAAATCTCCCGGTCACCGGTAACGATTATTTGATATATGCCCCATCACTTCTAATGATGCCGCAATGGATGCACGCGCCCTGCCCGATGTCATGGTCTTCCTTGAGGTGGTCCGATC
>JAPLTR010000402.1 GCA_026398065.1 Verrucomicrobiota bacterium
ATCGCTTTGTGCAGGACGATGTGGCCAACACCCCGGCCAACGCTTTCCTGCCGCCGCGCGTCGGCCGCTCGCTGTTCGGCGCGTTCGTGCAGGACGAGATCGCCTTGGGCAAGGAGTGGCTGCATCTCACCCTCGGCACCAAGGTCGAGCACAACGACTACACCGGATTCGAATTGGAGCCGAGCGCCCGCCTCGCTTGGACCCCGGACAAGCAGCAGACCGTCTGGGGCGCGGTCTCCCGCGCGGTCCGCACGCCGTCACGCATCGACCGCGACCTGTTCTCCCCCGCCACCCCGCCGTATCGCATCGCCGGCGGCGACGGCGTCGTGTCGGAGAAACTGGTCGCCTACGAGGCGGGCTACCGGGCGCAGGTGACTCCGACCTTCGCCCTGTCGGTGGCGACGTTTGTCAATGACTACGACGACTTGCGCAGCCTCGAGCCGCTGACTCCCCCGCTGGCATTTCCCGTCGAAGCCAGCAGCGGCCTGCGCGGCCAGTCGACCGGGGCGGAGTTCACGGCCGATTGGCGCGTGACCCCGCGGTGGCGGCTGCGGGCCGGCTGGACGGAACTGCGCGTCCATAGCGAACCCCAGAGCGACTCCGCGGACGACCGCAGCGCGCGCGACAGCATTTCCCGCGATCCCAATCACCAGCTGTCCCTGCGGTCGCTCCTGGAGTTGCCCGCCGGCTGGGAGGGCGATGCCAGTCTGCGCTATGGATCGGCAATTCGCTACCAAGCCATGCCCGGCTACACGGAACTCGACCTGCGCCTCGGCTGGCGGCCCACCGCCGCTTGGGAGTTTTCCCTTCTCGGCCAGAATCTGCTGCACTCCCGGCATCCCGAATTCAACACGCCCGGAGCGCGTCGCGAACTGCAACGCGCCTTCTACGGGAAAGCGTCATGGCGGTTTTGACGATGCTCACGCACCGCCGGGGCTGGCGGTCCGGGCTGGGCCGCCGAATCGGCTGGCTCCTCGGCCTGGTGCTCCTCGCGACCGCCACCCCCGCCGCGGAAACACCACCGTCGGCGGAATACCAGCTCAAGGCGGTGTTTCTTTATAATTTCGCACAGTTTGTCGAATGGCCCGCCCGCGCGTTCGCCCGGCCGGACGCGCCGCTCATCATCGGAGTGCTCGGGGACGACCCGTTCGGTCCGTACCTCGATGAGTTGGTCCGCGGCGAAAAGATCGGCCGGCGCACGTTGGAAGTCCGCCGCTTCAAGCACACCGACGACATCGCGGATTGCCACATCCTGTTCATCAGCCCGTCCGAACGTGCCACGCTGGAGAAGTCGCTCGATCGCCTCGGGGGACGGCCGGTTCTCACTGTCAGCGATCTGGACACCTTCACCCGCCAGGGCGGCATGGTCCGCTTCGTCACCGAGGGCGGAAAGATCCGGCTCCGGATCAATGTCGCCGTCGCCAAGACCAGCGACCTAAAGATCAGCTCCAAGATCCTCGGACCCGCCACCGTCGTGACGACGGGGAAGGACTAGCGCATGGCCCGGTTCCAAGATCTGCCGATCCGCCGCAAGCTGATGACGATGATCCTCGTCACCAGTGGTGTCGTGCTGGTGCTCACCTGCGCGGCGTTCATCGGCTATGAGCTGCTGACCTTTCGCCGGGCCGCCGTGCGGCAGCTCGCCACGCTGGGAGAAATCATCGCCACAGAAAGCACCGGCGCGGTCGCCTTCGACAACCAGCGGGATGCGACCGAGATCCTCGCGGCGCTCAAGGCCGAGCGCCAGATCGTGGCGGCGTGTCTCTACGATCTGAACGGGCGGATCTTTGCGCGCTATCCGGCCGAATCCCCGGACCGGGCCTTTCCGCCCGGCCCCCTGGCCGACGGGCACCGATTCGTCGACGGGCACCTCGTGGGTTTCACCCCCGTCGTGCAGGTCAAGGGCAACCAGCGCTTCGGCACCCTGTACCTCAGCTCCGACATGAGCGCCATGAACGAGCGGCTCCAGCTTTACGCGGGCATCGCCGCCCTGGTCGTGCTGCTCGCGTCTCTGGTCGCCTATGCCCTCTCCCGCACCTTCCAGCGCCAGATTTCCCAGCCCATCCTGGAACTGGCGGACACGGCCCGGGCAATTTCGACCCGCGGCGACTATTCGGTCCGGGCCCACAAACGGGGCGAAGACGAACTGGGCGTGCTGACCGACGCCTTCAACCACATGCTGACGCAGATTCAGGAGCAAAACGAGCTGCTGGAAAAGCGGGTGCGCGAGCGGACGGCGGAGTTGGAGTCTGCGAACAACGAGTTGGAGGCCTTCTGCTCCTCCGCCGCGCATGATCTCCGCACCCCGCTGCGCACCATCACGGGGTTCGCCGACGTTCTCCTCGATCCCCGGGCGAACATGCCGTCGCCCGAAGCCCAACGCTACATCCGCATGATCCGGGACGGGTCTGGCCAGATGAGCACCTTGATCGACGATCTACTGGCGTTTTCGCGTCTGGGCCGCCAAGCCCTCTCCCGCCAGACCGTCGACCTCAACCAGCTCTGCCGCGAGATTTTCGCGGACCTCGACCCGGAGCGCCGCGGCCGGCGGGTCGATCTGCGCCTCCATCATCTGCCAGCGGCGGATGGTGACCCGGCACTGCTGCGCGTGGCCTTCGTCAACCTGCTCTCCAACGCGCTAAAATACTCCCGACCGCGGGAGACGGCGGTGATCGAAGTCGGCGTGACCATAGCCGCACCGGGGCCCACCCCGGTCTACTTCGTGCGGGACAACGGGGTTGGCTTCGACATGCGTGATGCCGGCAAGCTCTTCGGCGTGTTTCAACGTTTGCACCATGCCCACGAATTCGAGGGCACAGGGGTCGGTCTGGCAACCGTCCGGCGAATCATCGACCGACATGGCGGCCGCATTTGGGCCGAATCGAGCCCCAGTCAGGGAGCGACATTCTATTTCTCCTTGAGCCCATGACCATGCACCCTGCAGAAGAAATGTAGGGAGATCACCTACACAACGGTTCTTATCAGCCCGACATACTTCCAGACAGGATATCGGATACAGTCGCCTCGGTGCGTTCCGTCTCCTCTTCCAAGCTCACTGGAGATACCCCGAATCTCCTGCCAAGGGCAGTGCTTTGCTCCTTGGGTCGAGGCAGGCTTCCTCGCCCATACCGACCGGGGTCGATCTCGTTCAATCTAGCGGATTCCACTCCGCTCTTTGCAGATGGTCTCGGCCTTTCCTCAACCTGGGAGCCATTCGCATGAGACATCTGGCCAGCGTTGTCCTAAGCCACGTCACCCCCGGGAGGATCTTTGAAGGCATGCTGCTTGGGTTGATTGTCGTCGCTCTCGGGCTGGTGTTCACCCTTGGTCCGGCGCCGGCAGATCCCCGCGGCCCCCTCGAACTGACGCCTTTCATCCCCGCCACGACGACGAACTCTGTCGTGACCCTGCCAAATTCCACGATGAAGGCACAGAGCCTCGTGCTGCCGTATGCCGGAACGCTAACAATCGACGCATCGAGCCGCGACTCCGAAGAATTCAACGTCTATCTGGTCCGGGTCCAGCCGGACCAGCCCCATAGCGACGCGAAGGAATTCCTGCTTCTGCCGGAATTCACCGCCGAGAGAGTACGGACCTTCAAACGGCAGGCGGTGGTGGAAAAAGGCATCTACCTGCTAACGCTGATCAATTCTTCGGGAAAAAATGATCGCCCCACGCCGTCGCTTAACATTCAGGCCCGGCTGGATCCCTAAGCCTCTCCGACTCCGGCTCGCAGCCTGTCTTCCACCAGATTTCGCGCCGGCCGGTTGCCTCTCCTTCGCGCCGCCCAACTCCTGTCAAACTCCTTCGACAAAAACCATGTCCAATCTAAACAAACACGAAATCGTGATGGAGATTTTTCGGACGTCTGGCTTTCCCCAAAAACAAATCGTCGACACGGTGCAGCAGTTCTTGGACATCATGCAGCAAGCCTTGGCCGAGACCCGCACCGTCAAGCTGCGAAATTTTGGCATCCTTGAAATCCAGGTGCGCAAGCCTCGTGTCGGCCGCAATCCGAACAAACCCGATGCGGTGATCGAGGTTCCCCTGCGGGCTGTCGTGAAATTCAAGGCGGGAAAGACGCTCAAGCGGCAATTGCAGCAGATCGACCTTGTAAAGCTGAAGGATTCCCGGCGCGCCGCGCAGCAGCCAGCCTAGGTGCACGCCTGAAACGACCGGAATCCCCCCGCCCCGCGGCGTGACGGAAGACCGGCGATCGAAATACCCGAAGATCACGTTCTCTGAGAACGAGAACAGGGCTGCTGCGACGTTCTTCCCTCCGTTGAAACAGGGCCTTCATGTTCGCTGGTCCGTAAACCTCGGCCAAACTCGGTAATATTCATAAAATGTTTTATTTAAACATTTTATGGAAATAACACTGCACTTTCCCCTACTAGGAATTATTGTTTCGAGGCGGAATTACCCCCGCCCGCCAACTGGCCAGCCCGCAACGTCGCTGCGACTACGGGAATCCCCCTCCTCTTTCGCGGGAGCCCACGGATAGCGGATTTTAAGCAGCCATGGCATCATCACCCCATGCAAATCACCCTCACCTCCCTCGGCCTCCTCTCTGGTCTGATTTTGGCGATCGGTGCCGTGATCACCGCCCGGGCCCTCAAGAATGCCCCCGATGGTCACGAAGACGCCGACGGCTTTCACTATGGCTTGGAGCAGGCCAAGCCCGCGGCCGTGGAAGCCCCCGAGGCCGCTTGGTCCCACAACGTGGAGCGCGAAGAACACCACGCCGTTCTCGCCTGATCTGATCCTGCTTGATCTG
>JAPLTR010000558.1 GCA_026398065.1 Verrucomicrobiota bacterium
GTCGAGCGCGTGCAGGCGATCCCGGGTGTCACCAAGGTGGCGATCACCTCGAAGATGCCGCTCGAGGGCGGGAGCAACACCAACGGCCTGGTCAACGACCAGGTCTACGATCCGACGCAGAAGCGGATGCAGATCGAGCGCTCCTCGATCACGGACGATTACTTCGCGACCATGGGCTTGCGGCTGGTGCGGGGGCGAAACCTCCAGGCGGAGGACCGCACGGGCGACATCCGCGGCGTGGTCGTGAACCAGGAACTGGTCAAACAGGCGTGGCCGGACAAGGAGCCACTGGGCGAGATCATCCGTGCGAACCAGCCGGAAAAACCCTGGTACGTGGTGCGCGTGGTGGGCGTGGTCGAGGATGTGAAGCAGTGGGGCGCCGATGCGAAGGTGCAGCCGGAGATGTACACGACGCCGGAGGGCCACTGGGGAAATGGGGTCTCGCTGATGCTGCGGTCGGCGATGCCGACGGCGCAGGTGGTGCCGCTCATCCGGAAGGAGCTGGCGGCGATGGACGGCGAGCTGGCGCTCCGGAGCGTGCGCACGATGCGCGAGGTCGTGAGCGAGTCGACCCAGAGCCAGCGCGCGGTCGCGGGGCTGGTGAATTTTTTCATGGCTATCGCGCTCGGCCTCGTGGCGGTCGGCCTGTACGGCACACTGTCCTATCACGTGCAGCAGCGAACGCGGGAGATCGGCGTGCGCGTGGCCATCGGCGCGATGAAGGAGGACATCGTGAAGCTGGTGTTTGCGCAGGGCAGCCGGTGGGTGGTCGTGGGCCTGGTGCTGGGCCTCGCGGGCAGCATCGGGCTGTCATTCGCGATGAAATCGCTGGTTTACAAAATGGAGGGCTTGACGGCGCCGCCGCTGCTGCTGGCGACGGTGGCGGTGGGCGTCGCGGCGATCGTCGCCTGCTGGGTGCCGGCGCGGCGTGCGGCTCGGCTCGATCCGCTGGAGGCCCTGCGGGCGGACTGAGCCGTGATGAGATGATTTTTCCGACTTTGCCGCCGTCCGATCGGCGGTGGCAATTAAACGTGGCCGCGGGTGCCGGGTGGGCGTTTGGGTAAAGACGCAGCAACCGGGCGCCCGCGGCCGCCTTGTTCTAAAGTGGGGCGGGCTGAAGCCCGCCCTACGCCGGTGCGAACACCGCGGCACGTTCCGCGGCGCTGAGTTCGCGCCATTTTCTCGGGGCGAGGTCGCCGAGGTGGAAGTCGCCGATACGGGCGCGGACGAGGCGGAGGGTGGGGTGGCCGACGGCGGCGGTCATGCGGCGGACCTGGCGGTTCTTGCCCTCGATAAGCTCGAGGGAGAGCCAGGCGTCGGGGATGCTTTTCCGCACGCGGATCGGCGGGTTGCGCGGCCCGATGGCGGGCGGGGGATTCAGGAAACGGGCCCGGCAGGGGAGGGTGCGGTAGTCGTCGAGGACGATGCCACCGTCGGCGAGTCGCCCAAGGGCGTCGGGGGTGGGCACGCCTTCCACCTGCACCCAGTATTCGCGACGGTGGGCGAACTTCGGGTCGAGGAGGCGGTGGTTCAGCGCGGGCTCATCGGTGAAGAGCAGCAGGCCCTCGGAGTCGGCGTCGAGGCGGCCGAGGGCGTAGACGCCCTTGGGCAGGCCGAAGTCGGCGAGCGTGCGCCAGCGCGAGCCGGGCTCGGGGGTGAATTGCGAGAGGACGCCGTAGGGCTTGTGGAGGGCGAGGAGCACGGGACGGGAGTGGCGGAGGAAAGGGGCGATGGCGAGCATGGGAGAGATTTCCGGGGTAGTCGAATCCCTGACGGCGCGGTGGGGGTGATGGGTGTTTTCCGGGGGCGGACGCGCATTGACGCTGCGCGGCTGGCCGTGGAATCTCCCCGGCTTTTCCTATGAGCAATCCGTCCAACTTCTTTGCGTGCATCATGGCTGGCGGCAGCGGCGAGCGGTTCTGGCCGATGAGCCGGGCGGCGATGCCGAAGCACCTGCTGAAACTTTTTTCCGACCGCACGCTGCTCGAGGAGACGGTCCGTCGCATCGGGACGGTGGTGCCGGCGCAGAACATCTTTGTGCTGACCAATGCCGTGCAACTCCCCGGCACGCGCGCCGCGCTCGCCGGGCTCGTGCCGGAGTCGCAGATCATCGCCGAGCCCGCCAAGCGCGACACCGCGCCCGCGGCGGCGCTGGCGACCGCGCTGGTGCGGGCGCGCGGTGGCGACTCGGCCACCCTGGCCCTGCTGCCGGCGGACGCGTTCATCAAAGACACGGCGACCTTCGGCGCGCAGCTCGGCGCGGCTCTGCCGCGCGCGGCGGAGTCCGGCTCGATCTTGACGATCGCGATCAAGCCCGACCACGCGGCGACGGGCTTCGGGTATCTGGAAATGGGCGAGGACCGCGTGAAGGGCCCCGCCGGGCTCGTGCGCGAGGTGAAGCGCTTCGTGGAAAAACCCGACCTCGCGACGGCGCAGCGCTACGTGGAGAGCGGAAACTTTGCGTGGAACGCCGGGATGTTTTTCTGGAAAGTGAGCACGTTTCTCGCCGAGGCGGACCGCAACGCCCCGGAACTCGCGGCCTTCGTGCGCGAGTTTCCGAAGGCGGAGGCCGCGGCGGGTGCGTTTCTCGCGGAGCGTTTTCCGACCCTGCCCAAAATCTCCGTGGACTACGCCATCATGGAAAAGGCGCGGAGCGTCGAGACGCTGCTGGCGCAGTTCGACTGGGACGACGTCGGCCTGTGGACGGCGGTGCCGAAGCACCTGCCGACCGACGCCGTGGGCAACGCCTCGCGCGGTGCGATGGTCGCGATCGATTCGTCGAACAACGTCACGGTGAGCAACGGCCGCCTGATCGCGCTCTGCGGGGTGAAGGACCTCGTGGTCGTCGAGACGGCGGACGCGATCCTCGTGTGCCACCGCGACGCGGTGCAGGACATCAAGAAGATCTGCGGCAAGCTGCCCAAGGAACTGCTGTGAGGCCGGCGTAATGGCCGGATAATGTTCGCTTCAGCATGATGGTGCGCTAACCACCGAAGCGCATGCGCATCCTCGTCGTCGAAGACTCCCCGCGCCTCCAGCGCACCGTCGGCACCGCGTTGCGGCGCTCGGGGTACGCGGTCGATGTCGCGGGCGACGGAGAGGAGGGGCTGTTTCTGGCCGAGTCGAACGAGTACGATGCGATCGTGCTCGATATCATGCTGCCGAAGCGCGACGGGCTCGACGTCCTCCGCACCCTGCGCGCGCACGGCCGGGCCACGCACGTGCTGCTGCTGACGGCGCGCGATTCCGTGGCGGACCGGGTGGACGGACTGCAGGCCGGGGCGGACGACTACCTCGTGAAACCCTTTGCCCTCGAGGAGCTGCTGGCGCGCGTGCAGGCCCTGTGCCGGCGCGCGTACGGCAAGAAGCAGCCCTCCCTGACCGTAGCCGATCTGGAGATCGACCCCCTCGCGCGCAGCGTTCGCCGCGGCGGGCAGGCGGTGGAGCTGACCGCGCGCGAATACCTCCTGTTGGAATATCTCGCCCGGCGCCGCGGCGAGGTGGTGTCGCGCGGCGACATCGAGGCTCACATCTACGACGGGCAGGTCGACC
>JAPLTR010000407.1 GCA_026398065.1 Verrucomicrobiota bacterium
TTTTGCCCATCATGCTGGCCCATCATATTACCCAGGTCAGACGCGGCTCCGCATCCAACGTTCAACTACAGTCTGATTTGGGCAACAGGCCCTTAAGACCTGTCCCCTTTTTCTGCTTCCAACGTTGCGCTCAGCCGCGGCCGGTCTCAAGCCCGGTCGTCGGTTGGGGCGATTGGTTCGGCTTTTTATTTCGCGTGATAGTGAGAAGTTCTCCATCGACAGTGCACTCGTGAATTAAACTCTCGGCCTCGGACTTGAGAATGTGATTCGTCCATCGATCAGAGTCTCGCAATTCCGACACGACGTCAGTATCAAGATCGAGAGCGCGCCAAGGAGTACTCAACCTTAGGCTCCAAATCGCACGGGCTCGTAGCTCACCCGCTCCTTTCTTTTCATAGTAGGGCCTCATGTCGGTCTCCCAAAGGATGCGGCCTTCACGCCAATAAACCCAGTCTTTGCCGTCCTTTCTTCGAACGACAAAGAAATGATTTTCGGCCTCTTTTCCCTGGCGATCCACCAACTCCTGTAACGCATGCGAGATAAGGCTTTTTTGCGGATGACGCTCGATCAAGGACGCCGCCTGAACTCCGCCCAGCAAGAATAAGAATAATGCCGCACGCTTCATGTTTCTTGGCCGAACGTTGCGCTCAGCCGCGGCCGGGCTCAAGCCCGGTCGTCGGTTGCGGCGATTGGTTAGGCTTTTGTTTTCGGGCTCACGCTCCTGCTGCTAACCGCCGAATTGCGAGTGCCAGCAAACTCTTCTCTCCGATCTTCGTGGCGGTAATCAACAACGGTGGAAGCGAGCGGTCGCAGTAGTAATAGGCGATTTGGGCTTTCTCTTGCGCGTTGGGCCAACGCAAGTGTCGAACACCACCCGTGCCCTCGAATTCCTTTCCGCACTTCGGATTGATGGAAATGTAGTCAACTAGCGCGACGCACTCGTCGTGGCTGAGCAGGCGCAACGCCTTCTCGCGAAACCCGGCAAGCTCGCTGACGGACGTGAAATTGGGACGCGCCACGGTAGTTCTTCGCCCAACGTTGCGCTCAGCCGCGACCGGGCTCAAGCCCGGTCGTCGGTTGGGGCGAGTGGTTAGCCATTTTCATCGGTCGGGCAGCCAACTGACACCCTCGCCATGCATATCGACGTAGCGTCGCTGCACTCTTCCCGTCCAGCTTACCCGCAGGGTGTAGAAGCGCTTCAGCTCTGCCTCTGGTGCTTCTCCAAGCGCGATGATCGCGTAACTAGGATGCTTCTCTTCGATCACGAATGCTATGTGCGAAGAACGGGCGAGCACGCTTTCATATGCTTTCGAATTCCGGATGGCTTTCAAGACAAAGGCATCGCTCGATGCGCATCCGCTCACCGCCGCCAGCAGCATAACTGAGAAAGCGAATTTCATCTCTTTGGCTAACGTTGATTATGCCACTCTGAGTGGTTTAATCAAAACCATTAATTTTTTTATGACAGAGGGTTATGAAAAATCAGGTCCTCGGATCGGCCGGGCACCGAGGGTGGTTTTAACGCGATTAAGCCGTTCGGTTTAATCAAATTCATAGGTTACTTGCTATGAATTTGTTACAGAAAGTCGAGTCCGGAATGAGCAATCGGACAGGGTCAGGCTTTGGGGCTTGGGGTTGCCCGGCTGGCGGCCCCAAAACCTGCTCCCGCTTTTCGCCCAAATCAGGCTCCGGCGACATGTCCGCCCGGCGTCCCTGACGGACGGCCTGGAGGATCGGCCGTTATGGAGTGCGGCGACCCGGCGCCGCTTTGGTTCGGCGCGACCCGGCGCGCCGCTTCCCGCCCCCTCCGCCGCGCCAGGTCGCGGCGCAGACGAAAGCGGCGCCAGGTCGCCGCAGTCCAAAAGGGCCGTGGACGAACTCTCGACCAGCGCGCGTGGAGCCCGGTTTTCCTCGTCGGCCGGATCGCTGCCACGTGATCGGTCCGCTCTCAGATCCGGGTCGATCCGGGTTCATCCGTGGTTTCCTTCTGCAAGAATCCGTCTCAGCCGGAACGATGCAGACGACAGCCGATTTCATTCGTCACGACGGACGCCCGAAGGTGGACGGCGACCTCCGGGCGCCGTCA
>JAPLTR010000717.1 GCA_026398065.1 Verrucomicrobiota bacterium
TCCTCGACCGCGACGGCACGATCATTCTCGACAAGCACTACCTCGCCGACCCGGCCGGCGTGGAGCTGATTCCCGGCGCGGCCGCCGCCCTCGCCCGCGCGCGCGCCCTCGGCTACCGGCTCTACCTCCTCACCAACCAGTCCGGCATCGGCCGCGGCATGTACACGCTGGACGACGTCCACCGCTGCAACGACCGCATGGACGAGCTCCTCGGCCTCCCGCGCCCGATCTTCGACGGCATCTGCATCGCCCCGGAGCACGACCAGCCCTGGCTCTACCGCAAACCCTCCCCGCGCTACATCCTCGAGACCATCGAGCGCGACCGGCTCGACCCGGCGCAGTGCTGGATGGTCGGCGACCGCCAGAGCGACATCGACGCCGGCCTGAACGCCAAGATCCATTCCGTCGCCGTGTGCACCGGCAAGCATGACGCCGCCGGCTGGGCCGCCCTCAACCTCCCCGGCGTCCCCGTCTTTCCCGACCTCGCCGCCTTCGTCGCGACCCTCTCGTAGCGGCGGCCGCCTCCCATGCCCGAACTCGCCGAAGCCGAATTTTTCCGCAAACGCTGGGACCTCGCGGCGCGCGGCTCCAAAATCTCCGCCGTGCTCACGCACGACCGCGCGAAGATCTACCGCGGCACCGATCCCGCCGCGGTCCGCCGCGCGCTGACCGGCACGCGCTTCCTTGGCTCCGAGGCCGCCGCCAAGCAGATGCTCTTCCGCTTCAGCGGCGGGGCCTGGCTCGGCGTCCACCTCGGCATGAGCGGCGAACTCCGCGCCGAGCCGCCCGGCTACGTCCCGGAGAAACACGACCATCTCGTGCTCGTCACCGCAAAGCACAGCCTCGTGTTCAAGGACCCCCGCATGTTCGGCCGCGTGCAGTTCCATCAGGGCAAGTCCGCGCCCGCCTGGTGGACGAAGATCGCCCCCGCCCTTACCTCCGATGCGTTCACCCTGGAATCCGTATCCATTTTCCTCCGACGCCGGGCCCGCGCCCCGATCAAGGCCGTGCTCCTGATGCAGGAGCGTTTCCCCGGCATCGGCAACTGGATGGCCGACGAAATCCTCTGGCGCGCCGCGATCAACCCGCTGCGCCTGGCGGGTTCGCTCACGCCCCGGGAGGTCCGCACGCTCTGGCGCGAATGCCGCCACGTCGCGCGCCTCGCCCTCGACGTGATCGCCGGCGAGGGCGACTACCTCCCGCCCGACCTCAACCATCACATCCCGAAGACGTGGCTGTTTCTCCACCGCTGGGAAGACGGCGGCCTCTGTCCGAAAACCAAGACACCGCTCGTCCGTCAGGAGGTCGGCGGCCGCACCACCTGCTGGTCGCCCGCCCGTCAGAAACTCCGCCCCGCATGAGCCCCGCCGCCAAACTTCGCCTTGACGAACTCCTCGTCGCCCGCGGCCTCGCGCCGACGCGTGCGCAGGCGAAGGCGCTCATCATGAGCGGCCGCGTCCTCCGCGGCACCGAGCGCCTCGACAAACCCGGCAAGGAATTCCCCGCCGATCTCGACGTCACCGTCGAGCAGCCGCCGCGCTTCGTCTCCCGCGGCGGCGAGAAACTCGCGGGCGCCCTGGAGCGCTTCTCCGTCGATCTCCGGGGCGCGCACGTGCTCGATGTCGGCGCCTCGACCGGCGGCTTCACCGACTGCGCGCTGCAGGCCGGCGCCGCCGACGTGATCTGCGTCGACGTCGGCCGCGCCCAGCTGCACGCAAAACTGCTCGGCGATCCGCGCGTGACGAATTTCGAGAAGATCAACGCCCGGCACCTCACCGCGCGCGACCTGCCGCGCAGCGACTTCGACGCCGTGGTGATGGACCTCTCGTTCATCTCGCTGCGCTCGGTGCTGCCCGCCGTCTGGCCGCTGCTGCGCCCCGGCGGCACGCTCATCGCCCTCGTGAAGCCGCAGTTCGAGGCCGGCAAGGCCGCGGTCGACAAGGGCCGCGGCGTGATCCGCGACGTGGCGGTGCAGGACGCCGTGCTCGTGGGCATCCGCGACTTCGCCCTCGCCGAACTCGCCGGCGCCCGCCTGGTCGGCACGATGGACTCGCCGATCACCGGCACCGACGGCAACCGGGAGTTTCTGCTCGGACTGCGCAAGGAACCCGCCCACGCTGGCCCCCGCCCATGAAGCCCATCCGCAAGCTCGCCTTCGTGATCAACGAGGACAAAGACGGCGCCCTCGCGCTCGGCCGCGAACTCATCGCGATCGCCCGCCGCTGCGGTATCCGGCTGAAACATACCACCCGCTTCCCCCTGCCCAAGGGCTGGCTCCGCGGCTGGGACGCCTGCTGCGTCATCGGCGGCGACGGCACGCTGCTCGGCGTCGCGCGCGAGTCGGCCCGCGAGCAGGTGCCCATCATCGGCGTCAACCGCGGCAGCCTGGGCTTCCTCACCACCTTCTCGGCCGACGAGGCGCGCCTCCAGTTCGCCGACCTGCTCGGCGGCGCCTTCATGGTCACGCACCGCGCGATGCTCGCCTGCTCGACCGGCCCCGGCGCGCACGACCTCGCGCTCAACGACGTCCTCATCAAGGACGCGGTCAACTCGCGGCTCGTCCGGCTCGAGGTCGTGGCCGACGACGAGCTCGTCACCGACTACACCTGCGACGGCCTGATCTTCTCCACGCCCACCGGCTCCACGGCCTACAACCTCTCGGCCGGCGGACCGATCATCCATCCCGCCGCCGGCGTGATCGCGATGACGCCGATCTGCCCGCACACCCTGAGCAACCGCTCGATCATCTTCCGGGAAAACGTGTGCCTCCGGGTGTACAACCGCAGCCCCGGCGCGCGCCTGCTCGTCGCGATGGACGGCCAGCGGAACCTCAAGGTCGGCGCGCAGTCGCCCGTGGAGATCTCCATCGCCAACCTCCGCCTGCCCCTCGCCCAGCGCTCGGACTACTCCCACTTCTCCGTCGTGCGCGCGAAGCTCAAGTGGAGCGGCGGCTTCGTGGAGAAGCGCTGACCCGCCCCGCGCCCGGCGGTGTCGGGAAATTTCGGATACAAAAAAAACCCCGGCCTTGCGGACGGGGTTCGAAATTCGCTTTGGCAGCGAAGGCCGGGCTTATTTGCCCTCTTCTTTCTTCTTCTTCTTCTCGGCCTTGGCCTTCTCGCGGTCGGCATCGCGCGCGGCGATCTCGTCGGCGTCGAGCTTACCATTGCCATTCTTGTCGTACTTCTTCAGGTCGGCGGCCTCCTGTTTGGCCTTCTTCTCGGCCTTGGCGGCGTCGTCCGCGGCGCGGACGGCGGGAACGGTGAACGTGCAAACGACAGCGAGGGCGCTGGCGAGCAGGGTAATCTTAGAGGATAGTTTCATAGGGCCTGATGAGCCAAGCCGATGCCGCCCGGGAAATCCAGCCGATTCTTATAACCATGAAACCACCTGGTTACCGATCCGGTCGAGGCGCTTGTACGCCGCCATCTCCGGTGGCATCGAGACCAGCGCCCGGCGCAGTCCCGCCGCCGCCGCCGGGTCCCGCCTCACCGTATCCAGCCGGTGGAGCGCGATCCGGATTCCGAATACGACCCCGCCGGAGCGGGGCAGCGCCACCAACGCCTGGTGCTCCACGCGCAGCCAGAGCCGGTCGGGCGCCGCGGGCGGGGCGGGCGGCGGCAGCCCGCGGGCGGGATGGAGGTTGAGCTCGTCGGAGGCGGCGAGCCCCCAGTTGTCCCGGAGGAACGCGATGCCCGGCCGGAGCCGGGAGAGGAACTGTTGGATCGGCGACGCCAGCGCGGTGTTGAGCCCGGGCACGACGCCGTGGATGAAATCGAGCGTGTGGCCCAGCTTCTCCTCCAGCGCCCAGCCGGTGGGAAAGCACAGCGCCCCGCCGCGCAGCCGGAACGCCCCCTCCCCGTCCCGCGACAGCAGCAGGAAGTCCGGCTCCAGCGCCGCCCCCAGCGTATCCACGCCGGCCCCACCCGCGAGGCCCCAGCCGGCGCACCGCCCGGCGAACTCCTCCAGCAGCGGCCCGCCCTCGGGCGTGAGCGCCGCATACCGCGCGGGCGCGGCGGCGAGCCAGCGCGCCCGTTCGGCGCGCACGCGGCCGGTCGGGTCCTGCGGCTGAAAGAAGTCGCGGGGCTCGCCCCGCCGCAGTGTCAGGTGGTGGCGGTAGTCGCCGTCGGGAAACAGGTCCGCCAGCTCGCTCACGGCCGGACCACCAGCTGCGTCCGCCGCGCGCGCTGGAAGTAGGTCTGCGCAAACTTCGCGAGGTCGGCGATCGTGACCGCATCGATGCGCGCGTCGTAGCTGCGCCACGCGTTCACCGGCTGACCCTGCAGGGTGTTGAGCGCGGCCTGGAGGGCGCGGTTGGAATTGGTCTGCATCGACTGGCGCTGGCCGGCCTTGAGGCGGGCCTGGCAGCGCCGGAGCTCCGCCTCCTCGACCTGTCCGGCCTGCACGCGCGCGATCTCCGCGTCGATCTCGGCCAGCACCTCGCCCTCCTTGCCCGGCTGCGTGCCGGCCATGAAGTAGAACATGCCGCTGTCGAGTCCGAGCACGCGGCCCGAGCGCACGAAGTACGCGAGCCCCTTCTCCTCGCGCACCCGCTCAAAGAGCCGCGAGGCCATGCCGCTGAACAGCTCGTCGGCGACCTCGCCCACGTGGTGGTCCTCCGCATGGACGCGCGTGCCGGGAAACGCCTGCAGCACGACCGCCTGCTCGCGCGGCTGCTGCTCCACAAAGTCGCCCACCTCGGCGGGCAGTGCGGCGCCCGGGTTGCGGCCGGCGGGCGCGGTGCCGCGCGGCAGCCTGGCGAGAAACGCCTTCAGCTTCGGCACGAGCTTCCTCGCATCGAAGTCGCCCGCAACGGCGAGCACGACATTGGGCGCGACAAACAGCCGCCGGTGCAGCGCGCGCAGCGCGGCCGGCGTGAGGGCCTTCACGCCCGCTTCGTCGCCGCTGGCATCCAGCCCGAGGGGATTGGCGCCGAAGAATTTTTTCCGCACGAGCTTGCGCGCGAGCGTCACGACATCGTCCGCGTCCTGGGCGAGCGCGGCGAGTTGCGCGTCGCGTTCGGTGGCGAAGGTGGCCGCGGCAAACTTGGGCGCGAGCACCGCGTCGGCCACGACCGCGAGGGCGCGCTCCCAGTCGGGCGGCAACACCTCCGCGGCGACCCCGATGCTGTTGTTGCCGGCCAGCGGACTGAACGACCCGCCGACCTCCTCGATGAACTGCGCGACTTGCGCGGCCGTGCGCTTGCCCGCGTCCTTCGTGAGCATGGTGCCGAGCAGCGAGGTCGCGCCGCGCTGGCCGGGCTCCTCGAAGAGCACGCCGCCGTTGGCCGCGAGCCGGAAATGGAGGTTGGGCAGGCGGTGGTCCGGCTGCAGGAGGAGCCGCGCGCCGTTGGGCAGCTTGATCTCCTCGAAATCCGGCGTGGACGTGCGCACCGCGGCGGCGGCGTCGGCCGCCAGGGCGGCGGACTTGGGGTTCAGCGAAACGGAGGTGAGCCGCGCCGGGGAGACGTAGGCCTTCAGCACCCGCTGCAAATCCGCCGTGGTCACGTGACGCAGCTGTTCGAAGTACGAGCGGCTGTAGTCGAGGTCGCCCACGACCACCTCGGCGGCGCCGAGGCGCGAGGCCTGGCCGCTCATGGTCTTGCGGGAGTTGATCTCGCCGACGACGATCTGCCGGAGCGCCTTCTTGAGCTCGGCCGGCGTGAACCCCTTGGTGGCGCAGCGGGCGAGCACGCGCTCGATGGCGGCGGTTGCGGCGAGGCGTTTGTCGGCATCGGCCGTGTAACCGATGCAGAAGAGTCCGCTGCTGCCGGGATTCCAGCTCGAGGCGTCGATCGTGTGCACGAGGCCCGCCTTCTCGCGTATCTCCTGCCACAATACGGAGCTGTCGCCGCCGCCGAGCACGGTCGAGAGCAGGTCGAGGATCGGCGCGTCGTCGTGCGTCAGCCCGGGAATCGGCCACGTGAGCGCACCGCGGGTGAGTTCGACGTCCTCGAAGCGGTGCTCGGAGCGCGGCGCGAGCTGCAACGGCTCGGCCGGCACCAGCACGGGCGCCAGGCGGGCGCGGGGCGTCGCCCCGAAGTGCTGTTCGACGGCTGCCCGGGTGGCCGCGAGGTCGATGTCGCCCACAATCACGACGACCAGATTGTTCGGCACGTAGCGGGCGCGGTAGTAGCCCACCAGATCGGCATGGGTGACGCTCGAAAACACATCACGATGACCGATGATCGGCTGGCGGTAGGGATGCTCCCGAAACGCCGTCGAGAAGAGCGCGTCCCACAGCCGGTTGTCGGGATCGTCCTTGGTCATCGCGATCTCGCGGAGAATCACGTCCTTCTCCTTCGCGGTCTCGTCAGCGGGCAGGGTCGAGTGCAGCACCGCGTCGGCGAGCAGATCGATCGCGACCGCGGTGTGTTCGCTCGGGAGATCAATGTAGTAGACCGTGCGATCAAAGGTCGTGTACGCGTTAATGTAGCCGCCGTGCGCCTGCACGCGGCCCCCAGGTGGGCGTCCTCATGGATGCTGCCGGTCTTCACCCAGACTTGCACCGAGGCCAGGGCGGCCGAGCGATCCGGCTTGAGGATCAGGGTGAGGCCGTTGGGAAGCACCGTGCGCTCAACGGGTTCACGCCAAAATGAATCGAGCAGGCGGAGGTCGGCGGTGGCGGAGGACTGGGATTTGGGCATGAAAAAAGTGAGGATAGCCTGATTGCCGCGAGGACGCGAACGCCCTCGTCAGCCGCGGGCGCTCAGGCCGCGCCAAACGCCTCGGTGGCGGAGGATCCGCCCGCCGCACGCGGGCGCTTGGTCGGCTGGAAGGGTTTCACAAAGGCCGAATCGAAATCGTAGATGTCGGCGAAGTCCTCCCGCCGATCGCTCTCGGTCTTCGAAAAGACGTTGTATTCGATCAGGTTAAAAACGATGTCGCCGAAGTCGGTGCACCGGTTGACGCCCCAGGCGTTGAGCACCGTCTTGGTCAGCGGACCAAACTGGTCGAGGGCGTAAATTCGCAGGCCGTCGAGCAGTTCGGCCCCGGACACATGGCGGGACTTCTCGGCCCGGGCGGCGTCCTTTTTCCGCAACTCCTTGACCGTATGGTCCAAACCAAGGCGCACAAAGTCGTAGGCTTTGCGGTCGAACCGCGGGTCTTCTTTGCAAATGAGGCTGACGATCTCGGCGAAATCCGGGTCTTGCATGGGAGCGAGCGCGGAGGTTGGCACAGCGGATGGCCGCGCGCAACCCTACGCTGCGACGTACGTCAGACTACCACGGGGAAAATACCTACGGACAATATACTGGCAATAACCCCTATGACCGTAACAGATTAGTTACCAATGATCGCTTCGACCCAAACGAATCATCCGCTGGCTGGCGGAAAAATCGCTCCCCGCGCTCAAACGCCGGTCGAACTCGCCACCGCCAAACTCAAGGCTGCCGGGCTGCGCATCACGCAGCCCCGCATCGCCATCCTTGCCGCGCTCAACAACTGCGTTAGCCCGACAAGCATCGAGCAACTTCACTCCGACCTTGGGACGACCACCTGTGACTTGGTGACCGTCTACCGCTGCATGGCGGCCTTCGAGGAAATCGGTCTCGTCCGCCGCGCGTTTTTCCACAACGGCACCGCGCTCTACGAGATCAATCTCGGCCAGCCCACACGCTACCACGTCGTGTGCAAGGCCACCGACCGGGTCGAGGAGCTCGACCCCGAGACCGCCGCCGAGCTCAGCCGCACGCTGGGCCTGATCGAGGACAAGCTGCGCGCGCGGGGCTACACCGAGCTCGGCCACATCGTGGAGTTCTTCGGCGTTTCGCCGCGCAACACCCGCACCGCCGCCCCGGCGGCCGCCGCCCGGCAGGCCAGCCCGGCCGTCCGCTGAACAAAGTCCATTTTACGGATACGTGCTTGAGGCGCGGGCCGCGGCCCGCGTCTTTTTCGTTTTCCCTGGTCAACGCGGACCGCCGCCGAGCCGGATGCGCGGATCGAGCCAGAGGAGCAGCAAGTCGCTCACGAGCGTGCCGACGACCCCGAGCAAGCTCAGCACCATGAGCATGGAACCGGCCAGGTAAACGTCCTCGGCAATCAGGGCGTCGAGCAGCGTGGGGCCGACCATCGGCAGGCTCAGGACCATGGCGACGATCGCGCCGCCCGAGACCAGATGCGGAAACAGCCCGCCCAACCCGGAGACGAAGGGATTGAGCGCGAGCCGCACGGGATACTTCAGCAGCAGGCGCAACGGGCGCACGCCCTTCGCCCGGGCCGTGGTGACGTACGGCTTTTTCAGCTCGTCGAGGAGATTGGCCCGCATCACGCGGATCATTCCCGCCGCCGAACCGAAGCCCAGCACCACGACCGGCAGCCAGAGGTGCTTGAGCAGGTCGGTGAACTTCGCCCAGTTCCAGCCCGGCATCGTCGCGTACTCCGGCGAAAACAGGCCGGAGATATTGAGGCCGAACCAGCGCTTCGCCAGGTACATGATCACGAGCGCGAGGAGGAAGGACGGCACGGACATCCCGAGAAACCCCAGGAACGTGACCACGTAGTCCCCCGGCGAATACTGGCGCACCGCGGAAAAGATTCCCGCCGGCAGCGCAAAGGCCCACGTGAAGAGCACCGTGGCAAACGACACGAGCACCGTGAGGACGATGCGGTCGCCGATCACGTCGTTCACCGGCTTCTCGTGCTCCATCGAGAGACCGAGATTGCCCTGCAGCAGGCCGGTGTCCGCGACATCGAATGTCGTGAACCACACGAAGCCCATCCAGTACGCGTAGCGTTTCACCATCGGCTCATCCAACCGGAAGCTCTTCCGCAGGTCGGCGGCCAGCTCGTCGGTGCTCGTGGTGCCCTCCATCTCCAGCCGCGCAATGCGCATTTCCGCAAAATCGCCGGGCGGCAGCTGCACGAGCGTGAACACGATCACGGACACCGCGAGCATCGTCGGAATCATCAGCAGCAGGCGCCGCCCGATGAACGGATGGCGCACCGCGACCAGCACCAGTCCCGCCGCCCCGCCCAGTCCGAGCAGCCACCGCACAAGCACGGCCAGGGCGCTCGCCGGCGGCGCAGCCGCCTCGTCCTCGAGGGCCGTCACCGAATTCGGCGGCGGCGTGACCGCCATGATCGCCTGCTTGGTCTGCGCATAGGCGGCGGGCTCCGTCTCCGGATGCTCCCAGAAATAGGTCTCGATACCGGTGTTCGCCGGCGACTGGACGTTGGCGCCGAACAGCGAAACCCGGGGCACGTTGCGAAATCCGTTCTTCACGACGACCAACTGCGGGGGCGGCGTGGATACGCTGATGGTCCAGACGTTGTCCGCGGCGATCTCCTCGATCTCGTTGAAACGCGCGATGCGGACGGCCTCCGACGGCTGGCGGTTTGCGTCCTCCAGAATCTCCATGGCATGGCGCAGCGGGTGGCCGACCGGCGGCGCGAGGGCGTTGGGCCGGCGCGCCGCCGGGTCGTCGTGCAGCCCGCCATACTGGTACCAGGTGCCGTAGCCCGGGGCGAAGAACGACTCGAAGTAGGTCGGCACGAAATTACGCGCCTCGACCAGCGGGTAGAACTCGCTCTCCCCCGTCCACACCGTGAAATCGTGTTCGTAGGTCAGCTTCTCCTGCTCGAAGAGCCGGCGCGCCCGGTTGCGCAGCAGCGCGCGCACGCCGACCGCGGCCCAGTCGTCGGCGACAAACTGCGCCGGGCCCTGCACCGTGTAATCGGTGAGGTTCAGCACAAAGGTCATGCGCGTCCCGTCGGGAAAAGTCCGGTAGCCTTCGCCATCGCGCCGGGTGAGGCCGAGTTCGTCGAGCAGGCGGTTGGCCCGCACGGGATCGAAGTCGGTGAACGAGCGGTAGAGGCGGGCGTTGTGGTACGGCGACTCCGGCGGCGGCGCGATCTGCGCGGGCTCGGTCTGGCCGTTGAACTCGGCGTTGATGATGTCCCGGCGGTTGATCGCCAGCGAGAGGGCCTGGCGAAAGCGGGCCTCGTTCAACAGGTCATGCTTCAGCTTCGTCTCGGGCCGCGCGGGATCGACGCGGCGGTTGAGATTCGGAAACAGGGTGAACAGCGACTGGGTGCTGGATTTCCAATGATAGACCTCGTAGCCGTTGCGGGCCGCCCCGCCGAGCAGCATGATGTGGTCTTCGTAGCGGATGTGGCGCTCCTGCATCGAAGGCTCGCCATTGGCCGCGGCCATGGCGATCAGGTGGTTGGTCTTCACATCCATCACGAGACGGTCGAGGTAGGGCAGCTGTTTGCCCCGCGGGTCGACGACGTAGTAGTACGGGTTGCGCACAAACGTCTGCGTCGACGACGGCTGGTACGTGCGCATCACCCAGGGCCAGAGCCGCGGGTGCTCCGGATTCAGGTAATGCTTCATCTTCTTGTACACCGCCACCGGGCTCGTGAGCTTGAGCGCCGCCATCGTGGTGCGGATGAGTTCCTGATCCCCGAGCGCCGGGTGGTACTTGCGCAGATAGTGCGCCGGCACAATGTGGTCAGTAAAGTCCTCGTAGTTCATCCCGGTGGTCGCGAGCCGCTCGAGGAAGAGGGGATTGGGTTGGTCAAACAGGAACCGCACCCGCAACTCGTCGACTTTCTCCACCCGGCCCAGCGCGCCGCCGGAACGGAGGAAGCGCGGCTGGGGAGTGAAGTAGCGCACCTCGTTGTCATACCAGTACGCGATGTCGTCGCTGGTGAGCGGCTCTCCGTCCGACCACCGCACCCCGC
This sequence comes from Verrucomicrobiota bacterium, assembly GCA_026398065.1. Taxonomy (GTDB): domain Bacteria; phylum Verrucomicrobiota; class Verrucomicrobiia; order Opitutales; family Opitutaceae; genus GAS368. The sequence goes on from JAPLTR010000717.1 coordinate 10,686, forward strand.
GGCGCAACGTGAAGGTGAACACCCGGTAGTCCGGAGAGATCACCCACTCCTTCGCGAGATGCGGCACGAGCGGGTAACCCTGCGGCGACCACCGCACGAGACTCGCCCCCGACATGCGCCAGTAGATCGTGCTGAAGTCCGTGATCGAGTTCACCAGGCGGTACCACGTTCCGCCATAGCGGCCGATGCCATCAACGCCCTCCATCACGACCGGCTCGGGCCCGACCCGGTCAGCCACCGGGGGCAGCCGGGCCTCGCGCACGAGCTCGGCCAACACCGGAGCTTCGGATTTCGGCCACCAGGGCGCTCGCGCGCCGACCGTGTAATCGACCGTCTTCGTCACCACCGTCGGATGGGCGAGATCGAGGAGTTTGGCATTGTGCCGCGCGGCCTCCACCGCCGCGAGTTCAGCGGCGGGCGGCGGCGGCGCCGGGGTGGTCACATCCGGGCGCAGGGACACGCCAAAGGCATACAGCAGGGCGATGAAACCCAGCGCGGCGGCCGCGAGCCCGGCGAGGATAACCAGAAAGCGCTTTCTCACGGTGTGGTCAGCGCGAAAACGAAACTCCGCTCCCGGCGAACGCAACGCTCTTCGCCGGCCGCGTTGCGCCGGACCGTCCGCCGTGCTGCGCGCTTGCCAATCCGAACGCGCAGCGCGAACCTGACGGCCTTCCTTTTCCCCTATGCCAAACCCCATGTCTCGTCGTACCGCCCTTCGTTCGATCGCTGGCGTCGCCGCGGTCGCCTCGCTCGCCCGCACCCGCGCCGCGGAGCCGGCAGCGAAGCCCGCGCCGGCCCCGTCCGGCGCGATCCGCCAGTCGGTCTGCAAGTGGTGCTTCAAGGATATCCCCCTCGACGCGTTTTGCGCCGCCGCCAAGGACATCGGACTGGAGTCCGTCGAGCTCCTCAACCCGGAGGACTTCCCCACCCTCAAGAAGTACGGCCTGCATTGCGCGATGGTGAGCAACCCGACCGGCAAGACCCCGCAGGGCGTGACTGTCGGCGGCATCCCCAAGGCCTTCAATCGCCTCGAGCACCATGACACCCTCGTGCAGCTCTACGAAAAGCGCATCGCCGAAGTCGCCGACGCCGGCTTCAGCAGTCTGATTTGTTTCTCCGGCAACCGCGAGAAGATGGACGACCAGCAGGGACTCGAAAACTGCGCCGTCGGCCTCAAGCGCCTTATGGCGCTTGCCGAGAAACGCGGCGTCACCCTGCAGATGGAACTCCTCAACTCGAAGGTGAACCACAAGGACTACATGTGCGATCACACGGCGTGGGGCGCCGAGCTCGTGAAGCGCGTGGGTTCGGAGCGCTTCAAGCTCCTCTACGACATCTATCACATGCAAATCATGGAAGGGGATGTGATCCGCACGCTGAAGGACAACGCCGCCTACATCGGCCACTACCACACCGCCGGCAATCCCGGTCGGGCCGAATTCGAGCCGCAGGACCAGCAGGAGCTCAACTACGCGCCGATCATGCGCGCGATCAAGTCGACCGGCTACAAGGGCTTCGTCGGCCAGGAATTCATCCCCAAGCGCGACGCGCTGACCTCGCTCCGCGAGGCGGTGAAGTTGTGCAACGTGTGAAGCTCGATCCCACACTGAGAAAATTCCTGCGCTTCGGGCTCATCGGCTTCGGCGCCCTGGCGGTGATGTCGGCGGTCGTGAACATGATCGCCGCCTGGCAGTTGATCGAAGCGGCCGAGGAGCAGTCGCTCGGGATCACCCGGGGCGAGTTCGTCGCTGCGTACGGTGTCATCCTCCTCGTCGGAGTCGCGATGGTTGTGGCCGGCCTGTGCTGGAGAAAATAGCCGTGGGCGGCTTCACGCCTCGTACCGATAGCCCACGCCGTGCACCGTGAGGATCGCGCGAGGTTCGTCGGGGACGGCCTCCACCTTCTTCCGCAATTGCGCGACGTGCTGGTCCAGCGTACGCGTGGTGCCGTAGTAGCCGACGCCCCAGACCGCATTGAGCAACGCATCCCGCGTCAGCACTTCGCCAGGGTGCGCCGCAAACACCTCGGCGAGTTTCAGCTCCCGTGCCGTGAGGGGTTCGCTCTGCCCGGCCAGCCTCGCGACAAATCTCCGCCGGTCGATCTCCGCCGCGCCAAAACGAAACACCGCCGGCAGTTCCGGGCCCTTGTCGCCACCCGTCGTGCGGGACCGGCGCAACAACGCCTCCACGCGCGCGAGCAGTTCATGCACTCCGAAGGGTTTCGTGACGTAGTCATCCGCACCGAGCTTGAGGCCCACGACCTTGTCGATCTCCTCGCCCTTCGCCGTGAGAAACAGCACCGGCTCGCGCGCCCCGCGCGCCCGCAACTCGCGGCACACATCGTAGCCGCTCGCCCTGGGCATCATCACATCGAGGATGACGAGATAGCGTGGCGACGAGCCCGAGGCGGATGTTGGGATCGTCTTCGGCAATCAGGATTTTGGCATTCATGTCAGACGGAGGACAAATTCGGCACCGCCACCGGCGCGATCGCGATAGGTCAGTTCCCCGCCCAGTCCGCGCGCGAGCTGGCGGGCGATGCTGAGGCCGAGGCCGGCGCCGCTTTTCTCGGCGGTGAGGGTGTCGTCCACGCGGTGAAATTTTTCGAAGATCCGCTCGCGGTGCTCCGACGGCACGCCGGGACCGCGGTCGAGCACGCCCAGCTCCGCGCCTTGGCCCCCTTCGATCGGCACAAGTGAGATCGTCACCTCACCGCCCTCGGCGGCATACTTGCAGGCATTGTCGAGCAGGTTGAGGACGAT
>JAPLTR010000006.1 GCA_026398065.1 Verrucomicrobiota bacterium
GCCCGAGCCGCTGGGCAGCAGGTGGGCGGTGTTGTCGCGCACATCGGTGTCGGCGGTGGCGGGGAGCGGGTTGCGGAGGTTGGCCCACACGGCGGTGCCGCGCGCGCCGAGATCGGCGATCCAGCGGTCGCCGAGCTTGAAGCTGTGCTGGCTGTAGAGGCCGACGCTGTCGACCGAGGTCTCGTTGGTGGCGGCGCTCAGGCCCGTCGCCGTGGTGCCGGTGCCGGTGCGGCCGGAGCCGCCGGGGGTCGTGGCGTGCTTGGGCTCCTCGGGAATCGGGAGGACGAGGTTGAAGCCGTTGAGCCAGCCGAACCGGGTCAGCACGGTGTTGGTATAAAGCGGATACAGGTTGGCGCCGAAGAAGGCGTTGCGGCCAAAGGTCGAGGGATCGGTGATGTCGTACCAGTCGCCCGTCGAACCGGTGTTGGCGGCGTCGGTGTCCTTGTAGTTCAGGACGTAGTCATTGCGCAGCGAGAGGCCGAAGTTGCTGTCATGCTTGATCCGCGAGCCAAGGAGCGAGAACTCGCGCGACAGGCGCAGTTCGGTGCGGTTCTCGAAGACGGTCGCCTCGATGTAGTTCACCGATTCTTTGCCACCGTAGTTGTTCGTCTGGTAGTACTGGTAGACGGTGTTGTTCACGACCGTGAAGTCGTCGGACACGACGCGCTTCACGCGGAGCTGGGTGTTGAAGGCATCGGTCCAGGTGTTGGCGCGCTTGCTGGTGTAGCCGGTCTGGCCGTCGATCGCGCGCGACTGCACGAGCGCCGGGTCGAACACGTAACCGGTGATCGCGCCGGCCTGCGCCTGCGTCGGTGCGCCGCTCAGGGCGGCACCGGGGAGATAGCGCGTGCCGACCTTCGTGCGCGCGATGAACTGTGTGCCGTTGAAGCCGGCGCCCGGGACATAGACCGGGGAGTAGAAGCCCGTCGGCGAAAACGTGCCGCGGAGGATCGGGGTCGCCGGACCCGCGAGGTAGGTGCCGTGATCGATCAGGTCCTGCGTGACGCGGTTGAGCCCGCCATAGTTCTCGTAGTCGAAGGTGCCGGCCTCGAAGTTCCAATCGACGGTGAGGTTTTCGCGGGGCAGCCAGGCGAGCGTGCCGTAAAGGTCGTGCCACTTGTCGCCCGCATCGCGGTAGTAGGCGTTCACGTTTTCCCCCTGGTAGCTGAGGCGGTAGGCGAGCTTGCCGGGGATGAGGGGGCCGCCGGTGTCGATCTGCCAGTTCAGGTTCTGCTTGTAGCCCGCGTCATCGGAGTACCACTTGCCGAGGCGGAGCGTCACCGCGGTCCGCTCGCGGTCAAAATAGGGTTTCTTCGTGAGAAAGTTCGCGTACCCGGCGGTGCGCGCCGAAGGCCCGAAGATCACGGGCGCGGGCCCGGCGACGATGTCCGAACCCTCGTAGGCGTTGAGGGTGAACGGGCGGTTGTTGGACTGGCGGTTCAGGAGACGGATCTCGTTCTGAAACGAGTCGCCGAGCGCGCCGCGCAGCGTGGGCGAACCGAAGTTGCCGAGGGTGCCGGTCGCCTGGTTCACCGCGGGCGAGTAGCGCGTGAAATCGCTCGTCGACTCGATGATATCGAGCTCGAACTGCTGCGGATTGATCTGCGTGATGCTGCGC
>JAPLTR010000033.1 GCA_026398065.1 Verrucomicrobiota bacterium
GTGGTGCCACGCCTTCGTCTGCGCCTCGAGCTGCTGCCGGAGCTTGGCGAGGCCCTCGCGCTGCTCCGAGGTGGCGAGCGTGATGCGGTCCTCGGAATAGGTGCGGGCGATGTCGTTGGCGATGTCGGCCCCGAGCACGGCGTCCTGCGCAAACACGTTGATGTCGATCAATGAGGAACTGCGTTGCGACTCAACCCGCAGCATCTTGCCCACGAGGTACCCGAAGGCGTCGGCCTTGGAAAGCGCGGCGGTGGAATCGAGCAGCGGCGCCAGCCGGGCGCGCAGGTTGAGGTGATCGATGACCGGGTAGAGGATCTTCTCCGACTGGATGATCTTGAACTGATCCTGCAGGAAATAGGGATCGGCCCCGCCGCCGCTCTGCGCCGAGTAGAGCTGCACCGCCCCCTCGGGTTTCTCGACGCGGATCTTGGTGGTCGCGAGATACCACTTGGGCAGAAACGCCGTGACCGCGAGCGTGGTGACCAGGACGAGCGCCAGGATCAGCGCGATCAGCGCCCAGCGCAGACGGAGCACCCCGAAAAAATCGGCGAGCGACGCACTGTCCCTGCTGACGTGAGGGGAGGCCATGAAACGGCGGGAAGAGGGACCGGCCCTCAGAACGAATAGCTGGCCGACAGGCCGACGCGGTGGCGCACCATCGTGCGCGACCGTTCGCCAGACCGCACATCGTCCACGTCGTAACTGGCCGAGACCGTCCAGTTTTTCTTCGGGAGATAGCTGACGGCGACGCCCGCCCGGGTGGTGTCCTCGTCGATGTCGAACTGGCCGCGCCGGCCCTGCAGAACGGACGACTCGTAAGTGACCGAGCCGGAGGCGACGATCAGCGCGGTCACCTGATGCTGCACGCTGGCGAAAACGCGGTTGACCTCGGTGTCGGTGAACCGCGCCGTGTCGGAGGACTCCTCGAGGGTGCGCATGAATCCGGCGCTCAAAAAGGACGTCTCGGTGTAGTCGTATTTCAGGGACAGTTCGGCGTAGGGCGACGTGCTGCTGCGCTCCGCATCGCGGTGCCGCCATTCGGCGCCAACCCGGCCGCTCGCCGTGAGTTTCTTGGCAAAAGCGTAGTCCACGCCCCCCATCAGGTAGTCGGAAGATTTGTTCTTCGACTCGCCGACCTTGCGGTAGAACACATCCTGGTGGCGCACTTCGCCGACCGCCTTGACCTCGGGCAGGACCGCAAACGTGCCGGAGAGGCCGTAGAGGTTTTCGATGCGATCAAGGCTGCGGCCGAGCGTCGCATCGCGGTAGTCGTAGTTGACGGAACGAGCCTTGACGACGAGGCCGGTCTTCGCCGTGGGGGCGGTGACAAAGGTCGCGTTGAGCTCGTTGCGGTTGTTCGACTGGTCGGTGTTGAGCGGGAGGCCGTTGAGGAGCGATTCGGGATTGCGCAAGACCTGAAACACCTCGAGGACGTCAAGTGTGGTGGTCTGGGAGAACGCATGCGCGCCGCGCGCAGTCAGCTCGTGACTGTCGAGCGTCTTCTCCCCGGGACGGTTGTCGAAGTGTTCCAGTGTGGCCTGATAGCTCGTCGAGAAGAAGGTCTGGCTGGAGACCGACGCGTTGTAGGCCGCTTTCGGGGCGAAGGTGAAAACCGAGCTCTCGACATTGCGGGAGGCCGCGCCGAAGACGTTCGTGTCGTACGACAGGCCGCTCCGGAGCGTGAGCACGAGGCTCTTGCCCTGGTCCTGCTCAGGAACCGGCGCGTAGACGGCGTGCGCGGGACAGGCTGACAGCAGCAATCCGCCAGCAAGGAGAACACGGAGGAAATTCATGGTCGGTCGGGTGGCGTGAAGACGGGAAACGCGACCGAAACCTAGGCGCAAGACGTTGGCCTAAGCAATTAATTACTTTGCGCGGGGCGGAGGCATCGTCGCGTTGACGAGGACATACAGGTTTTCCATGAGCTTGGTCGGCTGTTTCAGCGGAAACTCTCCAGGGAGGCGGCCGGTCAGGAGGCCGGCGTAAATCTCGCCCCATTCGCCAAAGCGATTGGCCACGGTGCTGAGCGATTCGGGCAGCAACGGCTTGGCATTGAGCTCGGAGAAAAACGGGCGGTCGAGCGTTCGTGCGGTCAGGAGAAGCTCGCCGACGGGCTGGAGCAGCGTGACCTCGTAAAAGTCGCGGAGCCGGGGCGGCTGCGCCCACACCCGGGCGCGGCCGTACCAGGCCACCCCCGCGGGCACATCGGCCATCAGGCCGAAGCGGTCGACGGCCCCGCGCTGCACGAGTTGGCGTTTCATGCCCTGGAACAAGCCGGGCACATAGGGCGGGTACTGAAAATGGAGCCGCCGTGGCTCGAGGACATCGTGCAACAACGGCAACGCCTGGACGACCAGCAGGCCCATCGCGACCAGGCGCGGCCAGCGGGACAGCACGGGATTGCTCCCCAGCAGCACAAAGAAAAAGCCCGCCCCGAAGATCATGATCAGCGGCGTGAGCCAGATCGCGGCCAGCCGATCGCTCTCGCCCGAGTTCAGCGACGCCTGGGCCAGCAGCAGCACGGCCAGCGAAGCGACAAACACCCACCGAAGACGGTTCGCCGCCGCGGCGCGAAAGGTGTAGAGCGTGCCCGCCACAAAGAACGCCGCGAGCCACATGGCGCCGCCGGACCACAGCCGGGATTTGAGGTTCTCCTGCAGTGAGGTCAGCGTCTTGTTGCCCAGTTTGTTCAGGTCGATCGCCGGCAAAATGGCGGTCAGCGTGGCCCGGGCGCCGGTGGGCTCGGCGGTGGAGTCGCCGGCCTTGAGGGCGACATTCTGCACCGCCAGCGCGACCGGCGAACCGGTGAGCATGAGGTTGCGCGCGACCCACGGACCCGCGACCAGAGAAAATCCAACGATGACCAGGGCGAGGGCCAGCCAACGCGACCTCGCCTGAAACCGCCATCCGGCATAAACCAGCGCGACGAGGATCAGGGTCCCCGCGGAATATTCCGCGAGGAACAGGAGCCCACAGGCACTGCCGAGGACCGCCAGCCAGACGAACGGCGTGCGCCCTTCCGCCGTCTCGACGCGGTGCCAGGTGGCAAACGTCGCCAACGCCAGCACCATCATCAGCGGCGTGCCATTCACCGCGACCGTCTGCTGCCACACCGGCATCGACAGCACGAGAGCCAGCGCGGCCAGCCAGCCGGCGCGCGGCTCGAACATCCGCCGTCCGAGATCGTAGGTCAGCCACACCGCGAGCCAGAGCAGCACGAGGTTCAGCCCGAGCAGGAAATAGTCCGCAGCGAAGCCGTCGGGCGGCACCGGCGCCGACGCAAACAACGCCTCACGCCGCGCCTCGGGCAGGGCCCGGAGCGCTCCCGCGATCAGCAGGGAGTAAAGTGGCGCATGGTGCAGCTCGGGATAGGGCGTGGCCGGATCGAATCGGACGCCGCGCTGCCGTAAAAATGCCGCGGTCTGCGGATAGTTGACCAAGGTGGTGAAGCCCTGCCCGGCGGCCAGCTGGCGTCCCGTGTCGGCCTGAACCAGCGTGGTCTCCGTGCCCGGCCCGTGAAACTGCTTCCACGCCACGAGCAGCGACAGGGCGAGTGTCAGGGCGATCGCGGCGGCCAGACGGATCCAGCCGGCCCCCTCCCCCACTTCGAGCCAATGGATGAGCTCTTGAGCGGAACGCGGGCGGTTCATGGATGGGCGGACCCCCGGTGGGCCGCGGTCATTTGTCCGTCACGTCGAGTTCGGGCCATTGGGCGATTTTGCGGTGAAGGGTGCGGCGGCTGATCCCCATGAGCTCCGCAGCCTTGGTGCGGTTGCCGCGGGATTTGTGCAGCGCCTCGCGCAGCAGCCGCTTCTCGTTTTCCTCGACCGAAAAGGATCCGCCCCCGGGAGCGGTCGCCGTGGGCGCGCCCGCCGCCGACACCGCCGGAGTCGCCGCCCCGCCGCGGAATTTCGGCTCGAGGTCGTATTCGGTGAGGCTGCCACCGCGGCGCATGACGACGGCATTCTCGCAAAAATTGCGGAGTTCCCGGATGTTCCCCGGCCACGCGTAGGCCTGCAGCACCCGCAGCGCACCGGGCTCGACGGTGAGAGGCGGCACGCCGTTCTCGTCGGAAAAGAGCCGGATGAAATGGGCGAGCAGCAGGGGAATGTCTTCGCTGCGGTCGCGCAACGGGGGCATCATCAGCCGGACGACATTGAGGCGGAAAAAAAGATCGTCGCGAAACTTTCCCTCGCGCGCCAGCTGCTCAAGGTTGCGATTGGTCGCGGCGACGAGGCGGACATCGAGGTCGATGGGCTTGGAACCGCCGACGCGCTCGATCGATTTCGTCTCGAGGAAACGCAGGAGCTTCACCTGCGTGGACGGTGAGATCTCCCCGATTTCATCGAGGAACAGAGTGCCGCCGTCCGCGGACTCGAACCGTCCGACCCGCCGCTCGGTCGCTCCCGTAAACGAGCCGCGCTCGTGACCGAAGATTTCGCTTTCGAGGAGGTTTTCGGAGAGGGCGGCACAGTGCACTGCAATAAAAGGAGCACGAGCGCGGGGGCTCGCCTGATGGATGGCCTGCGCGACGAGTTCCTTGCCGGTGCCGGACTCGCCTTCGATCAGGATCGTGGCGCGCGAGGGCGCGACGAGGCGCATCTTATCAAGCACCTCCTTCAGTTTTTGGGAAGTGCCGATGATCCCCTGGACACTAAACTTCTCGTCGAGCCGCTCGTGGAGCTGCTTCACCTCGACCTCGAGGGTCTTGGTTTTTAGGGCGCGTTGGATGAGGACTTCTAGGCGCTCGATATTGACCGGCTTCGTGAGAAAATCGACCGCGCCGCGCTTCATCGCCTCGACCGCCGTATCGATGTTGCCGTAGGCGGTCATCATCAGGACGGCGGGGCGCTGCGGAAGCGCGAGGGCCTTGTCGATGACCTTCAGGCCGGACTTGCCAGGCATCCGCAGGTCGGTGAGCACGACGTCGAACGGCTGCGCCTCGAGCAGGTTGAAGGCCTCGTCGGCACTGGCCGCAACCGTGACGTCATAATGCTCCGACAGAGCCTGTTGGAGGCCTTCGCGAGTATGTTTCTCGTCATCAACGATCAGAACGGCCGGAACCATACGGCCATTCACACGGCGCGCGGAGCGGCGGTCAAGCCCGCGGGAAGGCAGGCCTATGCCCCATCAGGCCTATTTCGCGGGGGTCGCGACCCGCTGGACGAGGGGCGCGAGGCGACTGAGGCGGATGGTGGGATGGGCCGTCGAGTCGAGCAGCGCGATGAACTGGTTGCGGCGGAGTGAAAGCAGCGCACGGGTCTTCGTCTGCTGGGCGGCATCGAGCTTATACTCCTTGGTCATCCACTCAAGACGGGGGGTGACCGTCACCTGGCGGTAAATGTCGGTAAGCGGCCGGTCGCGCTCGCGGGTGATGTCTTCGTCCGAGAGAATGGAGGTTTCGGCCCGACGCTTGGCGTCCAGCTCCAGACGTTTTTTGCTGTTGGCATTGTAGCGCTCGCGCTGCTCAGGAACGAGCAGGGCGGTGAACTCGCGCTCGAACTCCGCGTCGATCTCCGCCACCTGCGCCGTGTACGCGACGATCTGAGGGCGAAGTTTTTCGATCTCGGCCAGCAGTTTGGCGCGATCGAGTTTTTGCGCGGCTTTGGCATCGACGGGCTTCGCGTTCGGCCGTACGCCATATTCCTGCGTGAGCGTCGCCGGCGGCGGCGGCACCGGGCCGCCACGGTCGGTGAACCCGCGGGCCCCATAGCCGGCGAGAAAGACCACGACGGTCAGCAGAGCAACGAAGACGCGCTGGGTCATCAGATGGAATCGACGTCCTGATCGTCCTGCGCGCTCATCACGATACGCTCCCAGTCGGCGAGGTTGCGCTCATCGGCCTGCTGGGCGCGACGATCCTGCACAAACACCACAGCGGCGAGACACACAGCCGCCGTCACGGCACTGAGAGTAAACTGGCTGGTAAGGGAAGGTACCTCGGCAGCGGCGCGGGCGGCCCGGAGCACACGTTCGGCGAAGCCTGGGCGGAGCTGGCGCGCGGCATGGGTGTTGAATTGGAGCCAGGTGGCGTCCTGGGGACCGCGGGCGGCGCGAAGGGCACGGTCGGCAAAGCCCGTGCGGAGCTGGGCGGAGGCGTGGGCCTGGAGGTCACGCCAAGCTTGGTCTTCAGTCTTCATGGTCGGGTTGGTAATGTTCGCGAAGGTGCTCGCGGGCTCGGTGAAGGCGAGCCTTCACCGCAGCCACCGTCGTATCGAGGGTTTCGGCGATTTCCGCATGGCTGCGACCTTCCTGCACAAGGGCGAGGAGAGCGCGGTCCTGCGGGCGGAGCTGGGCGAGCGCGTGGCGGAGGGCGTCAAGCTCCTCCGTATCGACCGCGCCGGGCGGCTCGGGAATGTTTTCGTGTTCTTCGCCAAACGGCAGGAAGATCCGCCGCAATTTCTGGCGACGGAGCTGGTCGATGCACGTGTTGCGCGCGAGGCGAAAAAGCCACGATTCAAACTGGGCAGGCGCCTGCAGACGATCGATCGCCCGGACCATCTTGATAAAGACCTGCTGGGAAAGGTCTTCAACGTAATCGCTCCGATTGGTCATGGCGTAGACAAATCCCGCAACCCGGTGCTGGTAAGCGACAATGAGCTCCCGCTGGGCGTTTTCGTCGCCCTTCTGAGCCCGGCGGACAAGGTCGGCCAGCGCGGTCGTTGAAGTTGATTCCATGCGGAGTGCATTGCTGTGTCATCAGCAAGACGGGGGAAAGGCCAGAAAGATTCAGGGTTTCCCCTCGCGACCTTGCAATCCGCGCAACGTTCGCGTCGGCTTGAAGTCAGAGTGTCACCCATGAAAAAATCGAGTTACTTCCCCCACGCCATTGGCGCCGCCGCGCTGGTCCTGTCGACGATGCTAGTCACTGGCTGCGGCTCGCATACGCAACGCGATATGATGGTCGAAGCGGTCAATTCCGGCGAGCGCCCGGTCGCCATGAAGGGCGAGAGTTCACTGCTCGAGGGCAAGCTCACGGCCTACGCCACGGTCAGCCGGGGCTTCGAGCGCGGCGGCAAAGGCGGCGGGCGCGGGCCGGGCAACCGCAAGGGGTTGGATGACGAACTCGAAGGCGGTCGCAAGCGGCGTGATTCTGACGGAATCACCGAGGTGTACTCGACCGGCTTTGGCGACTCAGAGGAAGAGCAAAAGGAGGCGATGCAGGAGTATATCCGCATGGCCATGGCCCGCCGCGCCCAAGGCAGCCCGATGCCTCCGGTGACGCTGCGCGTGGTCCTCGAAAACCGCGGCACCGAGCCGATGGAACTGGAGGTCACCGAGGTGAATTCCGAACTCGGCAACTTCGCCGTCCGTCCGTCGAAACTCACGATCGCACCCGGCGAAAAAAGCACCCTCGATCCGATGATCTCGCAACTCGGCGTCACCAGCGACGAGATCCCGCTGAAGATTTCGGTCCGCAGCGGCGGCAAGAAAGACACTCAGATTTTCGAGGTGAAGAATATTATTCTGCCGTCCGTCCTGAAGAAGCCATAGACCTGTTTGACTGGCGTCGAAGGCGGGCAAAAGCCAGTATCGGCTTGCGATAGGGTAGAGTGGTGCCTATATATCGGGAAGGTCAGTCCACCCCAACTCCCCCAGGAGGCTTCCCTATGAAACCGAACCCTTTCGCGGTTATCTCCGCTGGCATTCTCGTATTGGTCTCGCTGGTTGGGTCCGTCGGCTGCTCAACGATCGGCGGCAATGGACACCGCAGCGCGGGGGGGGCGTCCTTTCCAAAGGGCACCCCCACCTACGCCTTGGCGGTCGCCGTCCACGGTGGCGTCAAGCCAACCGCGGCTCAGTGGAATGCGATGTACGACAAGTTCTATCGCGTGCTGGCGGCCCGCGGCTACCTCCTGATCAACGACTACACCATAGCGGACAACATCATCAACGTCGACTTCCTCCCCGACCCGCTCAATCCCGACGTCGGCACCGCCCTCGTCAGCAGCATCGTCCCGAATACCATTGCCTACAAGCAAACGGCGGCGCTCGCCCGCGCATCCTACTCCTCCAGCACCTCGGCGTATTCCGGCTATGGAACCGATCCGTTCTCGAATTCCTATTACGGCTACGACCGCAATAGCACCTACGACTACGCCAGTTCCGGTTCGGGTTACACGACTCCTCCCTCCAACACCGGGAAGGGGACTACGGTTCCGCCGGGCACCACTCCTCCCCATCATCACGCGCGGCCCACCAACCCCGTTGATTGCCCGCCGGGCACAACGCCGTATCTGCCTCCACCGAGCTACGTCGGGATTCCGCCGCGAGGCGGCAGCTCCGGTGGCGGCTACGCCCCGCCTTCGTCTTATTCGCCGAGGCCGGGCTCGGATTCAGGCAGTTCTTATTCGTCACCTAGTTCGTCCTCGGGCCGATCCTACGCCGCATCGTCGGACTCCGGGTCCTCGCGATATTCAGGGTCGTCTTCGTCGGGCTCATCCGGCTCTTGGTCGTCCCGTCACGCCGATTCCAGTTCGAACTACTCGGGTAACTCCGGATCCGGTTCATCCTCTTCAGGCCATTCGGGCTCATGGCACTCTGACCGCTCCGGATCGTCGTCGGGCTCCTCGGGCTCGTCTTACTCCGGCCACTCGGGCTCATCCTCTTCAGGCTACTCGGGGGCGTCGTCTTCCACATATTCGGGGTCTTCGTCATCCAGCTACTCGGGGTCTTCGGGGTCATCGTCATCCTATTCGGCTCCGTCTTCGTCCTCCTCCTCGTCGTCGTCCGGATCGTCCTCCTCGGGATCGTCCTCTTCCGGCGGTTCAGGCGGCGGCAACTCTCGCACCGCCGCCAACTAGTCCGGGCCGAGCCGGCTCAGTGCAGCATCCGCACCCGGCGGTCCTTGCGAGGAAACTGCAGTGTCACGACCGTCCCGACGCCCTCCTTGCTCTCAAGACCGACCTGACCGCCATGCTCGCGCATGATGCGCTGGACGATCATCAGCCCTAACCCATGTCCGCCGGCCTTGGTGGTGTGGTAGGGCTGAAACATCCGCGCCAGATCCTCCTGCTTGATGCCAGATCCACTGTCGCCAAAGAGAAGATACACGGATTCGTCGTCAGCCCGTGACTTGATCTTCAGGCGCCCGCCCGGCTGCATCGCCTCCATCGCGTTCTTCGTGACATTAAAAAAAACCTGCTTGAGCTGGTTGCGGTCCGCCATGACCGCGGGCAGGGCATCGAGGGTTTCGGCCTCCACCACGATGCCACGGTCGGCGAACTCCCGCTGCTGAAACCGGAGTACATCGGTAAGAATCTCGGCCAGATTGGTCTCGGCCAGATCGGGCGGACGCGGCCGGATCGCCTCGAGGAAATTGCTAATGATGCCATCGAGCCGGGTGACCTCGTCGCGGCACACCCGCAGCGACTCGGAGAGTGACTCGGCCTCCTTGGAGGCCTTCAGGCGCTTCAGCTTCCGCTCGATCAACTGGAGATGGATGGTGAGCGAGTTGAGCGGGTTTCCCAGCTCGTGCGCCACGCCGGCCGCGAGCAGCAGCACCGAAGAGTTGCGCTCGTCCTCGATCCGCCGCTCCGTCGTCTGGCGGTCCTTGGTCACGTCGGTCAGGATCACCGCAAACCGCCGGTTTGAGCCCCGCCCTTCCCCGCGAAACGGCACCATGTAGAGCCGGACCGTGCGGGGCTCGGGATAAGTCAGCTCAAATTCCCGCGCGACCACCGGCAGTGCGCCGCGCACGGGACCGTCGTCAAGCGCCGCGTCGATCGAGGGCCGCAGCCCCGGCACGAGCCGCCACAGGGTCTGGCCCGCCAGTTCGTCTCCACTGACCCCGATCAGGCGATGGGCCGCGGCGTTGGCGTACTCAATCTCACCATCGAGTGAAATGACCAAGACGCCTTCCTGCAGCACATTGAATATCTCCTCGAAGAGACCGCGCTCCCGCGCCAGGCGCTGCACGAGGTTCGCGAGATTGACCGAATCGAGCGTATCGAGCCGGCCGAGCACGCGATCGAGCGAGGTATGTTTTTTGACCGCCATCGGCTGCGTTTGTGGGCGAGGGGCGCGCCGGGGTCAACGGCGGCGGTCCGGCCCAGGGAGCGTGGCGGAACCAGCGGCTTGACAACAGCCACCGAAATATTTTGGTATTTATATACCAAATGAAGAAATTATCAAAACTCGCTCCGCCCGCCGGTCCCACCCGGACGAAGACCATCGAGCGGGTCCAGACCGGCATTCGCCTGGAAAAGCGCGTCCTGAAAGTCCTCAAGGGCGTCGCCGAATATCACGATCTTTACCTCGGAGACCTGCTTGAGGGAATCTGCCTCCACGCCTTCGAGAACAAGCACCCGTTCTCCGAGACCACTCTCCAGCGCATCAAACTTCTGAAGGATGTCTACCAACTCGATCTCACCGCCGAGGACAGTCACCACCTCGTCGAGAGCGCACCAGAGCCGAAATGACAAAGCGCTCAACCGGGGGTCTGGTCGGATCGTTTTCGCTACTCGTGGCTTTGGTTTCCGCCACGGCCGGCATCTCCTTCGCCCAGCCCGCTCCCCGTGCCATGCCCGACACTTTGCCCTCCCTCCGTATGGCAGCCGCCCATACGCACCGCTTCACCGTGCCACTGCCGCTCGCCGAGGCGTTCACCCTCTTCGAGCCCATCGGCGAAAAACGCTGGGCCGAGGGATGGATGCCCGTCTTCGCCACCCCGGACGATGCCGTGTTGAGTGACAACACGGTTTTCACGCGGACCGTCCATCATCCCGGTGAAGCACCCCGGACGTCAATCTGGTTGATCACCCGTTATGACCGAGCGGGAGGCGTCATTGAATATCGCACGGTCGTGCCGGACTTACGCGTCTCGCGAATCACGGTGAGTTGCCGGGAAATCGGTGAAAAGGAAACGGCGGTGTCCGTCACCTACCGCCACACCAGCCTCTCCGAAGAGGGCACCCGTTTTTTGCGGGAACTGACCGAGGAGAAATACCGCGCGTCCATCGAGGAATGGGCGACCGCGATCCGCGCCTATCTCATCCGCGGGACCCCAGCCACCCCCTAGCCCGGCCCCCAAGGGGGCAGCTGTCGCGGGCCGCTCGGCCCCTACTCTCCCAGAAAATCCATCTGGTCCGGGTCTATGCGCCCTGCGAGCAGTTTCCGCAGAAACATCTCCCGGTGCTGGGGCGTCCGACCGAGGCGCAGCACGGCGTCGCG
>JAPLTR010000172.1:0-1080 GCA_026398065.1 Verrucomicrobiota bacterium
CGGCGGCACGCCGGGCCCGCTGATCGAGGCGGTCGAGGGCGATCGCGTCCGCATCTACGTCACCAACCAGCTGCCCGAGCCGACGACGGTGCACTGGCACGGCATCGTCCTGCCCAACGGGATGGACGGCGTGAGCGGCCTGAACCAGCGCCCGATCCCGCCAGGCGAGACGTGGATGTACGAGTTCACGCTCCGGTACCCCGGCACGTTCATGTACCACTCGCACTTCGACGAGATGACCCAGATCGCGCTCGGTGCGGTGGGCATGATCGTCGTGCATCCGCGACAGGCGCGGGGCCCGCGGGTCGATCGCGACTTCGTGTTGATGACGCACGAGTGGAAGATCGAGGCGGGCGCGAGCCGCCCCGACCCCAACGCGATGAACGACTTCAATGTCCTGACCTTCAATGGCAAGGCGTTCCCGTCCACGGCGCCGTTGCTCGTGGGCAAGGGCGAGCGGGTGCGCATCCGCCTGGGCAACCTCGGGCCGATGGAACACCACCCGATCCACATTCACGGGCTGTGGTTTCACGTGACGGCGACGGATGGCGGCTACGTTCCGGTCAGCGCGCAGAAGCCCGAGACGACGGTGCTCGTCCCGGTGGGCGCGACGCGGGTGATCGAGTTCGTCCCGACGGAGTCGGGCGACTGGGCGGTGCACTGTCACATGACCCATCACGTGATGATGCAGATGGCCCACGGCCTGCCCAACATGGTCGGGATGGACCCGCGCGCGCTCACGCGACGCATGAGCCGGGTGATGCCCGAGTACATGGCCATGGGGTCCACCGGGATGGGCGGCATGGGCGAAATGCGGATGCCGATTCCACCGAACAGCGCACCGATGCGCGGAGGTCCGGGGCCGTACTCCTACATCGACATGGGCGGGATGTTCACCGTGCTGAAGGTGCGTGACGACCCCGCGAGCGCAGACCCCAACGGGTGGTACGAGGCGCCCGCCGGAACGGTGCCCGCCGCGGCCGCCGAGGCGCGGTTGCGCGCCGACGGGATCGACACCACACGCACCTGGCGGCACGGATGAGAGAATGAAGAGCTGTTGCGAACCGCCACCGCCTCCCG
>JAPLTR010000172.1:1096-1855 GCA_026398065.1 Verrucomicrobiota bacterium
GGGCGCTCGTCGTCGGCGTGGTGATTCTCGCGGTGGCGACCTGGGCCATCGTGACGGACCGCGCGCGCGTCGCCGCGCCGTCCGCGGGCTCTATGACCCGTGACCCACGGTGAGGCGCGAATGCGCCGGAAACCGAGGGGGAGCGATATCGATGTCCGTACAATGTCGGAAGGAGCAGGTGATCTGATGAACAATGAAACTCGTGCGAAGCTGCTGTTGATGGTGTCCGCGGCCCTTGGCGGCGTTGCCGTGGAGGGATGCGCGAGCAGCCCGCCTCCGGCGATGGCCCAACCTCCGACGAGCGCGAGCACTCCGCCCGCTACGGCGACGACGCCGACACCCGACCCCACGGGGCAGGCTGGCGGATGCGGCGCGAACATGGGCCAGGACGGTGGCTGCGGCGCACACATGGGACAGGCACCGGGCTCGACCGGGGCGCCCGCGGCGGATGCGGCCATCGCGCAGGCACCTCCGATGGGGCAGGGAATGAGCTGCGGCGCGAGCATGGGCAGGGACGCTCCGCCGGCCCCGGGCACGACCGTGACCCAGCCGACTCCGGCGCAGGCTCCCGCGCCAACGACCACCGCGCCCGCCCCCGCGGCTCCCGCTCGGCCTCGCACAGCTCATCACTGAGCAAGCTGCGCTGCAGGCGACTACCTGAAGTCCCGGACCACGCGGTTCGGCGACCCCAGCAGGCGCTCCAGCGGGCTCACGGAGATGTGCCGGACGTTGTGGGCGGCGAGGTCAGGGCCCGCGCCC
>JAPLTR010000452.1 GCA_026398065.1 Verrucomicrobiota bacterium
AGTGGATCGCGCACTCAGCGGAGTGGATCGAGGAGAAATACCGGCCCGACCTCTCGCTCGTTTATCTGCCGCACCTCGACTACAACCTCCAGCGCCTAGGGCCCGACGATCCAAAGCTGGCGGCCGACTACCGCGAGATCGACCGCGTGGCAGGGGGGCTGATCGATTTCTACGCGAAGCGCGGCGTGCGCTCCGTGGTGCTCTCGGAGTATGGCATCACGGCGGTGCGCCGCTCCATCGCGCTCAACCGCGTGTTTCGCGCCAAGGGTTGGATCACCGTCAAAGAGGAACTGGGCCTCGAACTGCTCGACTGCGGGGCGAGCCAGGTCTTCGCCATCGCCGACCACCAGATCGCGCACATCTACGTCAACGACCGCTCACTCCTCTCCGCCGTGCGCGCCGCCGTCGAGGGCATCGAAGGCGTAGCCCGCGTACTCGATGCCGCCGGCCAGCGCGCCGAAGGGCTTAACCATGCGCGCTCGGGCGACCTGGTTGCCTTCTCTACGGAGGATACCTGGTTTACGTATTATTATTGGGATGATGTGAAAAAAGCCCCGGACTTCGCGCGTTGCGTCGATATCCACCGGAAATATGGTTACGATCCGGTGGAGCTCTTTGTTGATCCAGCCATCGCGCTCCCGAAATTGAAGATCGCCGCCAAACTCCTGCGCAAGGCCCTCGGTTTCCGCATGCTGCTCGACGTGATCTCGCTCGATCCCTCGCTCGTGAAAGGCTCGCACGGCACGCTCCCGAGAGATTCTGCCGAATGGCCGGTTCTGATCGGCACCGGTGGCCAGCCCGGCGACGCGCCCATCGAGGCGACCGCGGTGCATGGGCGGTTGCTGGAGGCGTGTCGATAGTTGGGGCGAAGTTGGCTGGTGGGCTTTAATATCCTTCGCGGATCGGAGGGAGCGTTAGCTGTGCAGTGCCACCCGATTGTAACCCCTAATATGACACGGACAACGAACCTAGGTCCTTGTACCCCAATCTCGGCGCGGACGATATTGTTTTCGGATCAGGCCTCCCCTTCAGCTCTCTATTTCCATGCATTTTGCTACATCGTCATGCCTTTCCTTCAATCGTCGGCAGGTCGCTTGCGGCACTGCGCTCTGCCGGGCATTTGCGGCCGTAGTCTTGATGCTTTCGGCATTTGCGTTTGCAACGCCTGCGGTGGCTGCGCCTGGCGGCCTCGACCCGCTGGATGCCCATCTTCTCGCCGACTATGTGGAGGCCACGTCGGTTCAGCCGGACGGAAAGATCATTATCGCTGGCTGGTTTAGCTCGGTTCTCGGCGTGACACGTAACGGGATCGCTCGGCTCAATGCCGACGGGACACTCGACGCGGGCTTTAACCCCAATCCCAATGCGGGTTGCGTCATCTTCAGCGTGGCTCTACAGGCGGACGGGAAGATTGTCATTGCCGGTGGTTTTACCACCTTGCAGCCCAACGGTGCGGGTTCGCCGACGGCGCGCGGCAACATCGCGCGCTTGAACGCCGACGGCTCGTTGGACACCGGCTTCGATCCCAAGGCCAATGCCACGCTGTACAGTGCCGTGCTGCAGTCCGATGGAAAAGTGCTGCTCGGCGGTTCCTTCACCACGCTTCAGCCGAACGGCGCGGCCTCAGCCACGGTGCGCAACCGTATCGCGCGGGTGAATGCCGATGGCACACTGGACACGGGTTTCGATCCCAATGCGAATGCCGGCGTCAACACCATCGCGGTCCAGCCGGATGGAAAAGTGTTGATCGGCGGATCTTTCACCCAAGTCCAGCCCAACGGTGCGCCCACCGCCACCCCGCGTTCCGCCATCGTTCGCGTGAATGCCGACGGCACGCTGGACGCTGGCTTCGACCCCAACCCGACCTACGGCGCCATCACCGCAGCCGTGCAGACGATCGCGGTGCAGCCGGACGGAAAGGTGGTGTTCGGTGGGGGCTTTACCGAGGTCCAGCCCAATGGCGCAGCTTCGCCCACCACGCGCACCCACCTCGTACGAGTCAATGCCAATGGCACCCTTGATATCGCCTTCAGTCCGAACCCCGACCAGGATGTCTACAGCCTCGCCCTGCAAGCGGACGGGAAGCTGCTGATCGCCGGCAACTTCAACACCGTTAACGCCCGCGGGCTCGGTGGCGCCGAAGCCACCGCGCGCAAGTACATCGCCCGTTTGGGGGACAACGGCTTGCTGGATATTACTTTCACCCCTGAAGATGCCAACAGTTTCATCGATAATGTGATGTTGCAGGCGGATGGCAAGGTGTTGATCGGTGGAAGCTTCAGTACGTTTCAGCCTTCCGGGACCACGCGGGTCCGTTTTGCTCGGCTGCTTAACGATGTCGCCGTCGCCAATTTGGTGGTGCAAAGTGCTTCCAAGGTCACCTTCGCGCGTGATCGGGCCGCCCCCGAGGTGTCTGAAATCACCTTTGCCTTGTCCGTCGATGATGGTGCGACCTGGTCGGATCTGGGGGCCGGTACCCGTGTTACCGGAGGTTGGGAAATCACCGGCCTCTCGCTTCCTGCCACCGGCAAGGTCCGAGCGCGCGGCCGCACCCACGGCGGCAATCGGAATAATAGCAGCGGCCTGGTCGACCGGATCGTATCCATCCCCGTGCGGGTCGCTAGCGTCACGTCCACCAACTCCGACGGCATCTACAAGATCGGCGACACGATTTCGATCCAAGTCAATTTCACCAAGCCGGTGTTCGTGGAAAACACCGCGGCGCTCTTTCTGGCGACTCCCTACCTCTCCAGTGACCGGTTCGCTTCCTATTCCGGCGGCAGCGGAACCTCGACGATCACTCTCACCTACGTGGTGCAGAATTTTGATGAGTCCCCTGACCTGGATTACTTTGCGACCACCAGCCTCTACTCCGGCGGCTACGCCCCCTCCGGGTTTCCGGCCGCCATCCGGGATGCAGATGGCAACTACGTCAACCTGACCCTGCCCGCTCCCGGGGCCGCTCAGTCGTTGAGTGCGAACAAGAATTTGGTCCTCGACGGCGTTTCTCCCCGAGTCACTACGGTCACCAGTTCGCCGTCCTTCGGCACGGCCAAGATTGGTGACTCCTTTTCCATTCGCGTAAATTTTCATGAGCCGGTCTTCGTGACTGGCGTCCCTCAGCTCACGCTTGAGACCGGAGTCACTGACCGGACCGTCAATTACTCGGGCGGAAGCGGCACGTCTGTCCTCAGCTTCACCTACACGGTGCAGGCGGGCGACTCGTCTCCCGACCTCGACTACCAATCGACGGCCGCACTCGCGTTCAATGGTGGCACAATCAAGGACGCGGCCGGTAACGACGCGATTCTCACACTGACTCCTCCCGGTACGCCCTTCAGTTCGCTGGGTTATAATAGCATGTTGGTCATCGATGGCGTCGTACCCACGCTCACGGGTGTCTCCATCGCCTCAAGCAATGCCAATCCTTCCCGGGCGAAAGTCGGCGACACCGTCACCGTGACTTTCACGGCGAGCGAGGCACTTACCGCCGCCGGCGCCTCCATTGCCGGTCGCTTCGCCCTCCTCAGTGGCTCCGGCAACACTTACACGGCCACGACTACGGTGCTCGCGGGCGACCCCGAAGGCGCCGTCCCCTTTTCGCTCACGTTCACCGACCTTGCGGGCAATGTCGGCGTCCCCGTCTCGGCCACGACCAATGCCACTTCCGTCACCGTCGACAAGACCGCCCCGACCCTCTCCGCGGTCTCCATCGCTTCCAACAACGCCACGCCCTCGCGCGCCAAGGTCGGCGACGCCGTCACGGTGACTTTCACCGCCAGCGAAGCCTTGGCCATGCCCACGGCAATCCTCGCCGGTCGCGCCGCCACGGTCGCGAACACCTCCGGGAACACTTACACCGCCTCGACCACGCTGCTCGCGGGCGATGCGGAAGGCGTCGTCGCCTTCTCGCTCTCGTTTGCCGATCTCGCGGGCAACGCCGGTACGGCCGTCACCACGACCACCAACGCCTCCGTCGTCACCTTCGATCGCACCGCCCCCGTTGCGCCGGTCTTCACCGCGATCACCAACGACACCGGCGTTTCCGCCACCGACTTCGTCACGAGCGACCCCACGCTGGTCCTCTCGGGCACCGCCGAGGCCAACAGCACCGTCACCCTCTCCCGCCTTGGTACCGGGGTCCTTGGCACCGTGACCGCCAACGGCTCCGGGGCCTGGTCCTACGACTACACCGGCACCACGCTCGCCGCCGGCGACCATAGCTTCACGGCGACCGCTGCCGATGCCGCCGGCAACGTGAGCCCGGTGTCCACCGCCCTCATCGTCACCGTCGACACCGCCAACGCCGCGCCGGTGATCGCCGCCATCTCCACCGACACGGGCTCCTCCGCCACCGACGGTATCACCTCGGACACGACCCTGACGCTCTCCGGCACCGCCGAAGCGAACAGCGTCGTCACCCTCACGCGCTCCGGCATCGTCGGCCCGATCGGCACCGCCACCGCCAACGGCTCCGGCGCCTGGTCCTTCGTCTACGCCACCGTTCTCGTCGACGGCAGCTATCTCTTCAACGCGAGTTCGGTCGACGTCGCGGGCAATACCAGCGCCGTCTCCGCCGACTTCCCCGTCGTCATCGACACCGCGGCGCCCGTGGTCACGAGCGCCACCACGGCCACGGCCACCTACCAGTCCGCCTTCACCTACACCGTTGCGGCGTCCGGCACCGCCGGCAACACCGGCCAGGCCGCCCTCACGCTCACCGTCGCACCGGCGAGCCTCACCGTTGCCGGCATCACGGCCGCGGACAAAACCTACGACGCCACTCCGGCCGCCACGCTCACCACGACGGGCGCCGCCCTCGTCGGTGTCGCGAGCGGTGATGTGGTCACGCTGGGCACCTCCGCCGCGGTTGGCGTCTTCGCCGACAAACTCGTGGGCACCGGCAAGACCGTCACGGTTTCCGGCCTGACCCTCGGTGGTGCGGCCGCCGCCAATTATACGCTCGTGCAGCCGACCGCCACGGCCCGCATCTCCGCCCGCGGCCTCACGGTGACCGGGATCACTGCGGCCAACAAGACGTTCGATGGCTCGACCTCCGCGACCCTCAGTCTCGGGTCGGCCGCCCTCGTGGGTATCATCAGCGGCGATACGGTGACACTGGTCACCGCCGGTGCGACGGGTGCCTTCGCCACCGCGGCGGTCGGTTCCAACCAGACGGTCACGGTTTCCGGCCTCACCCTCGCCGGGACCGACGCGGCCAACTACCTCATCACCCCGCCCACCACAACCGCGACGATCTCGGCGGTCTTCGTGCCACCGCCGCCGATCATCCCGACCGTCAGCGTCGCCATCACCGGTCTCAGCCAGACTTACGACGGCACGCCGAAGTCCGTGACGGTCACGCCTTCCTCGCCCGTCACGACCACCGTGGTCTACTCCACGCCCGGCGGCAACGCGCCCACCAACGCCGGCAGCTACCAGGTGACGGTCTCCTTCTTCAACGGGGTGGCCAACGCCTCCAGCACCGCGACCCTGGTCATCGCGAAGGCGCCGCAGACGGTCGCGTTCTCGCTCACCGGCTCCGACTTCAGCGTCGGCTCCACGCTCGGCCTGGTCGCCACCGCGAGCAGCGGCCTCCCGGTCACCTTCTCCGTCGTTTCCGGCACCGCTTCGCTCTCCGGCTCGAGTGTCAGCATCACCACGGGCGGCGCGGTCTCGGTCCGTGCCTCCCAGGCGGGCAACGACAACTACCTCCCTGCCAGCGCCGACCAGGGCTTCACCGGGGTCGCCGCCAAGGCCGCGCAGACGATCGCCTTTGCCGCACTCTCCAATCGCAAGGTGAACGACGGAGCCCTGTCGCTGTCGGCCACCGCCAGCTCCGGTCTCCCGGTCTCGTTCTCCGTGAGCGGCCCCGCCACCGTCAGTGGCAACACGCTCGCGCTCACCGGCACGGCTGGTCTTGTTACGGTGCGGGCCTCGCAGGCCGGCAATGCCACGTTTGCCGCCGCCCCGGACGTCTTCCGCGCCTTCGTCGTCATCGATCCCGCGCCGAGCATCTTCTTCGGCGACCTGGTGGACGACCCGGGCGTTTCGAGCGGTGAGCCTGGCCGCGGGGAACTGCAGCAGTCCACCGGCCCCCGGCTTGACGCCAAATCCGGCGACATCGCCGCCGTTCTGTTTGCCGACACCCGTCGCGGCACCGTGCTGATCGTTGCGCCGAACCTCGGCCTAAACGTCTCGCTCGACTTCGCGCTCACCGATGCCGGCACCTACAGCGTTGCGTTCACCAGCGGCGGTCAGCCGTTCACCCTCACCGGCGCCCTCAACGGCACGACGCTCACCGGGCGCATCCCCGCACTCCGCGTCAGCTTCAGCACCCAGGTGCAGACCCGCACGGGGACCACGGGCGCCATCGCCGGCTTCTACCAGTCGAGCACGCTCGACGCGGCGACCGGCGGGACGACGTCCATCATCGGTCCCAACGGCCAGCTCCTCATCGTGGCGACGACGGGCACGGTCTCGACCGGTGCGCTCGGCACCGTGGCCGCCAACGGCGCCTTCAACGTGAGCGCGCCCGGGGCGACCATCAGCGGGGCGGTCGATGCGTCCACGACCACGCTTAGCGGCACCATCGCCGTCCCCAATCAGGCGCCGGTCAGCTTCTCCGGGATCTCTGCGATCACGGCCCGCACCGACCGCCTGATCAACCTCTCCTCGCGCGTCCTCGTCGGGCCGTCGGTCAACCGCACCTTCATCACCGGCTTCGTCCTCGGTGGCGGCGCCTCGAAGCGCGTTCTCCTCCGCGCCGTCGGCCCCGCGCTCTCCGGTTTCGGGGTCCAGGGCGCGCTCGCCAATCCGCGCCTCCAGCTCTTCGATGCCGCCGGCAAGCTCCTCCTCGAAAACGACGACTGGTCCGGCACCGACACCGCGGCGACCGCCGCGCAGGTCGGCGCCTTCTCCCTGGTCGCCGGTTCGAAGGACGCCGCGCTCTTCACCACTCTCGCGCCCGGCGCGTACACCATGCAGGTCATCGGTGGCGCCGACACCGGCGTCGCGCTCGCGGAGATCTACGACGCCAGCACCAGCCCGAACGGCGAGCCGCAGCGCCTCGTGAACATCTCGACCCGCGGCGAGGCCGGCACGGGTGAAAACGTCCTCATCGGGGG
>JAPLTR010000089.1 GCA_026398065.1 Verrucomicrobiota bacterium
GGCTGCGCGGGTTTCACGTGATCTTTGTGGGCGGCGGGCCGGTGTGGCCGGAGCTGGCGGACGCGGCGGCGCGCGCGGACCTGCGGGTGGCGCTGAGCTACGGGATGACGGAAACGGCGGCGATGGTGGCGGCGCTGCGGCCGGAGGAGTTTCTGGCGGGGGCGCGGAGCTCCGGGGTGCCGATGCCGCATGCGCGGGTCATGCTGACGGCGGACGGCGTGGTGCGGATCGCGGGCGAATCGGTGTTTCGCGGCTACTGGCCGGAGCGGCGCGAGGAGCGGGATTTTACGACGGAGGACCTCGGTCGCTTCGACGAGCGCGGCAACCTGCACATCGACGGGCGGCGCGACGCGGTGATCATCACGGGCGGAAAAAAAGTGCACCCGACGGAGGTTGAGGCGGCGCTGCGGGCGAGCGGGGAGTTTTCCGACATCGCCGTGATCGGCGTGCCCGACGCGGAGTGGGGGCAGGCGGTGGTGGCGTGCTACCCGGCGGGGGAACGCACGCCCGATCTCGGGCGCGCGGTGGCGGCGCTGGCGGGGGCGAACAAGCCGAAGCGGTTTGTCGCGGTCGTCGAGTGGCCGCGGAATGCGCAGGGGAAACTGAACCGGGCGGTGCTCGTGAAGTTGGCGACGGAAACGCCCAGCGGGTAGGGCGGGCTTCACCCCGCCTCTTCGTGGCGAACGTGATTGGGCGAAAAAGGGCGGACTGAAGTCCGCCCTACTTTAGCCGGCCTGGACCCACGCGGCGAGCGCGGGCGGGAGGGCGGTGCGCTCACGTTTCGAGAGGGAGGTGCAAACGTGCTCGGTGCGGACGCGGGCGGAGAGTTTTTCGACGGGGCCGAGCTTCATGATCTCGTAGGTGACGGCGAAGGCGTTGCCGGAGAGCGGCGACGGGGTGACGGAGATGCGGAGCTTGTCGCCGACACGGAGCGGGCGCTTGTAGTCGGCCTCGCTGCGGGAGATGGGGACGATAATGTCAGCCCGGCCGAGGAAATCGTTGAGGTCGAGGCCGGCGGCGGCGAGGGACTCCTCGTAGGCCTCGTGGCAGAGCGCGAGCGTGCGGGCGAAGAAGACCACGCCGGCGGCGTCGGTGTCGGCGAGGCGGACGGTGCGGAGGTGGCTGAACGGCATGGTGAGAGGCGGTAGGCTTTAGGCGATAGGCGGAAAGCTCAAGCCGGGGAATCGCACCTCGCCGACATCCCGATCGAAAAGACAAAGCGCCGATCACTGACAGAAAAAGTTTCCCGCCGAAACCTTATCGCCTAGATCTACCCCATGACGAAAAACGAAATCGCCGACGTGCTCACGGAGATCGGGACGCTGCTGGAGCTGAAGGGGGAGAATCCGTTCAAGGTGCGCGCGTACCAGACGGGGGCGCGGGCGCTCGAGGCCATCGAGGAGGCGGAGCTGGCGCGGCTGATCGCGGCGGGCGAACTCGGGACCATCAAGGGCTTTGGGGAGGCGCTCGTGCAGAAGATCACCGAACTGCACACGACAGGGCGGCTGGAGTTTTTCGAAAAGCTCAAGGCGTCGATCGAGCCGGGGCTGGCGGAGATGCTGCAGATCCCCGGACTCGGGCCGAAAAAAATCATCGCCCTCAATAAAAAGCTCGGCATCGCGAGCATCGCGGCGCTCGGGCAGGCCTGCGCCGAGGGGAAGGTCGCGGCGCTCGACGGGTTTGGCGAGAAGACGCAGGAGAAAATCGTGGCGGGCATCAAGAACCGCGAGGCCTACGGGCGCCGCCACATGTGGTGGGATGCCTGGGAGATCGCGGAGCCCATCGTCGCGGGGCTGCGGAAACTCAAGGCGGTGAAACGCGCGGAGGCGGCGGGCAGCCTGCGCCGGGGGCTCGAGACCGTGGGCGACCTGGACTTCATCGTGGCGGCGGACGACGTGGCGCCCGTGGTGGAGTGGTTCGTCGCGCAGCCGCACGTGAAGGAGGTCACCGCGAAGGGCGAGACCAAGGCGAGCGTGCGGTTCGAGAGCGGCCTGCAGGCGGACCTACGGATCGTGCCGCTGGCGCAGTTCGCGTTTGCGCTGCATCATTTCACGGGCTCGAAGGACCACAACGTGCAGCTGCGCCAGCGGGCGCTCGCGCAGGGTCACAGTCTCAGCGAGTGGGGCCTCGTGCCCGAGGCGGGCGAGGGGACGGCGAAGGAGAAGGCGGAGCGGCACCTGAGCGAGAAGGCGGAGAACGAGACCGCGCTGTTCGCCCTGCTCGGGCTGAAGTTCATCCCGCCGGAGCTGCGCGAAGGGCTGGGGGAGATCGAGGCGGCGGAAAAGGGCGATTTGCCACGGCTGGTCGAGGTCACGGATCTGCGCGGGGCGTTTCACAACCACACGACGGCCTCGGACGGGCGCAACACCCTGGCCGAAATGACCGCGGCGGCGGAGGCGCTGGGCTGGGACTACCTCGGCATCGCCGACCATTCGAAGGCGAGCTTTCAGGCGAACGGGCTCACGGAGGAGCGGCTGTTGAAACAGATCGAGGAGATCCATGCACTCAATGCCTCGAAGCGGTTCAAGACGCATGTGTTTACGGGCACGGAGTGCGACATCCTGGCCGACGGGCGGCTCGACTACGACGATGCGCTGCTGGCGAAACTGGACTACGTCGTGGTGTCGGTGCACAACGCGTTCACGCAGGACGAGGCGACGATGACGGCGCGGATCATCCGCGCGATCGAGCATCCGCGGACGACGATGCTGGGCCACCTCACGGGGCGGCTGCTCCTGAAGCGCGAAGGCTACAAGGTGGACGTGACCAAGGTGATCGACGCAGCCATCGCGAACGACGTGGTGATCGAGCTCAACGCGAGCCCGTGGCGGCTCGACATGGACTGGCGGCACTGGCGCAAGGCGGCGGAGCGCTGCCTGCTGACCTCGATCAACCCCGACGC
>JAPLTR010000750.1 GCA_026398065.1 Verrucomicrobiota bacterium
AGCAGTTGCGCCATCTGGGTGATGTTGCCCGCGGTCGTGGCGTGGGCCTGGGCGAGCAGTTCCCGCTCCACGCTGGCAAACACGGTCGCGATGGCGCCGGCCCCGGGTTCGCGGCGCGCGCGGGCGAGCGCCTCCTCGCAGAGCGTCGCGAGGGTGCGGCCGGAGTCCTGCGCCGCCGCGGCCGAAGGGCCCTGCGCCAGCGCGGCGCGGGCCATCTCCTCGGTGATGACGTAGCCGTGGGCGCCGAGCAGCATGCGCTTCACGACGTTCTCCAACTGCCGCACATTGCCGGGCCACGGCTGGGCGGAGAGAAATTTTACCGCGCCGGGCTGCACGGCGGCCGCGCCGCCGAGGTCGGCGCCGTGCCGCGCGACAAAGTAGTGCACCAAGGTGGGGATGTCCTCGCGGCGGTCGCGCAGCGGTGGCAGCGCGATCACGACCACGTTGAGGCGGTACCAGAGGTCTTCGCGAAACTTTCCGGTGGGGACGAGGGTCGCGAGGTCGCGGTGCGTCGCGGCGATGATGCGCACGTCGACCGGGATGGACTCGCGGCCGCCGACGCGGGAGATCGTGCGTTCCTGCAGGACGCGCAGCAGTTTCGCCTGGGTCTCCAGCGAGAGGTCGCCGATCTCGTCGAGGAACAGCGTCCCCTGGTCGGCCTGCTCGAAGCGTCCGATGCGGCGCTGGTCGGCGCCGGTGAACGCGCCGCGCTCATGGCCGAACAGCTCGCTCTCGAGCAGGTTGGCGGGAATCGCCGCACAGTTGACGGCGACGAAGGCCCTGCTCTGGCGGTCGCCGTGCTGCCACAGCGCGCGGGCGACGAGCTCCTTGCCGGTGCCGGTCTCGCCGAGGATCAGGGTGGAGACGGGTTTCCCGGCCACGCGGCCGATCTCTTTGTAAACGGCCTGCATGGCGCGGCTCTGGCCGACCAGGGCGACCTCGCGCGGGAGCTCGGCGCCGAGCGCGACTTTCTCGCGGCCGCGGCGGCCGGCGCCGGCAGCGCGGGTCAGGATGGGAAGGAGTTCCTCCATCTCGAAGGGCTTGAGGATATAGTCGAACGCCCCGCGGCGGGTCGCCTCGATGGCCGTCTCGGTCGTGCCGTGGGCGGTCATCAGGACGACGGGGAGGTTGGGCAGTTCCGCGCGCAGCGTGTCGATCAGCTCCAGGCCCGAAACGCCCGGCATCCGCAGGTCGGTGAGCACGCAATCGAAGTCCTCCTCGAGCGCGGCCTTCAGGCCGACCGTGCCGTCGGCGTAGCTGCCCACGTCGTAACCTTCACTCGCGATCACGCGTTCCAGACCGTGCCGCGCGGCGGCATCGTCGTCGATCAGGCAGATGCGAAGCGGGGCGCTCATTTTTGGGCAGTGTGGGCCGCGCGGTCGCGGATCGGCAAGCGCACAGCGAAACGGGTGCCGCGGCCGGGCGCGCTTTGGAACGTGATCTCGCCTCCCTGGTTTTCGACGAGGCGGGCGACGATGGAGAGGCCGAGGCCCGTGCCGGCGGCCTTGGTGGTGAAGAACGGGCGATGAGTACCGGCGCGGCGACGGTGGCGGCGATGGTCAGCTCGACTTGCGCGGAGGGCAGGGTGGGGCGCACAAACGCCTCGAACTCGCGCAACCACGTCGAAAGCTCCACGGCGCCGAGCGCGGCGTCCGTCGGGCGCGCGTAGCCGAGCACGTCGCGCACGATGCGCTCCAGCCGGTCGACCTCGGTGGTGATGGCCTGGACGTCGGCCCGGCCTTCCTCCGACGAAAGGATGCGCCGCAGGGTGTAGAGCCGGGCCTTGATGGCGGTGAGGGGATTGCGGATCTAGTGGGCAACGCCGGCGGCGAGAGTGCCGAGCGCGGCGAGTTTTTCGCGCTGGGCGAGCAGCGATTCGCGGTCGACGAGCTGCTCGCGCAGCGGGCGCACGACGTCGCGGTACACGAGCACGACCACGACGCCGAGGGCGGCGAGCAGGAGCGCGAGGCAGGCGAAGACGAGGTTGCGCATCCACAGCACGGAGCTGAGCGAGGACTCCAGCAGGTCGCGGAGTTCGTCGTCATGCGCGGCGGCGAAATCGTCGGAGATGCTCTGCAGGCGGTTCGCGCTGTCGTCGAACATCACGACCGTGTCCCGGTCCAGCGGCGCGGTGAGTCCGGCGGGGCGGGCGGTCAGGGCGTCGAGTTTGGTGAAATAGGACTGCGTTTCCGCCGCGATCTGGCGGACGATCCGGCCCTCGTTTTCGCTGAGGACGGCCTTTTCCCGGGCCGCGACCCAGGCGTTGAGCGCCCGCCGCCGTTGCTGAATCACGGCGGCACTGTCCTCGGCAGCGTCCGTGCCGATGCGCAGCAAGGCGCCGTGGAGGTCGTCGATCATCGTGCGGAACTGCCGCGCGAGCACGGCGGCCTCCAGCTCCACGTGGGCGAGCTCGCGCAGTTTCTCGCTCGCGGTCCGCTGGACGGTGACCGCGAGCGTCACGCAGAGCGCGACCGCCGCCGCGAGCGCGGCGACCAACGCGGTGCGCCGCCGCCGGAAGGCGTGGGACAGGTCTTTCATGGGTGGTCAGTCACTTACCGATCGGTGGTAACCGAGGGCGCGGCAGACGGGGATCCGGCGGGCGGGAGGAATTTGTAAATCACGATATTCCAACGGTGTGTGGTTTTTGTCACAAGGGCATGGGAGCAGCAATCAGATTGGCGTGACCGTGCGACACGATTGTCTCCCCCTCGGTGCCCTTAATGCGGCCCGCTTCCCGCGAAATCACGGGCGGGTCGCGGGCGACGTGACGCCGACACCCCTTTGCCCCGGGGCGCCGCGCCCCGGGTCCCCGGCCGCCTGCGGGCGGAGTTTACGACCAATCCACCGGTCCGCCTCGCGTCGGACCGGGTGGAAAATATCCCGCCGATGCTCGCATTCCTGATGAGCCGGCACTCCTTCAGCCGCCTCGCCGCGGTGATGCTCATGGCCGCCCAGGTCCTGGGGTGGGTCGTCGATGCGCAGGCGGCGGAGCCGGCGGCCACCGAAGCCGCCGCCGCGCCGGAGCCGCGGGCCGCGGTGCGCCGGGCTTTGCGGGAGTTCGACCGGTTTCTCGACCATCATCCGCTGCAGGAGAACCAACTGCGCCTGAATCCGGCGCTGACCGCGAGCCCGTCCTACCTCGCTAGGAACCCGGAGCTGCGCGACTTTCTCCGCGCCAACGCCACGGTCGGGGAGGGGCTGAAAGTCTATCCGCGGTATTTTCTGAACCGCGCGCTGCTGCGGCAGGCGAGCGCGCCGCTGTCGTTTGCCGAACTCGCGCCATTGCGGGACGTGTTTCTCCAGCAGCCGGCGATCGAGCAGGAACTGGTGAAAGCGCCGGACCTGATTCGGAGCCCCGACTTTTTGACGGCCCATCCGGTGCTCCGGGAGTGCTTCGTCCAGCACCCGGCGCTGGCGCGGGTCTTTCTGCCGGTCACCGTCACGGCCACGGCCGCGCGAAGATAACATGCCGCGGTCGCCACATGCTCCGAGAAAAATTCCGGCCGGCGCTGCGCCCCGCCGGGCCGAGCCGGCGCCGACGCCGGCGGCGGCACGACCGGCGAGCCGGCTGCCGGGGACCATTTTGCTGGTCGATGATGACTCCGCGGTGCGGACGGCGCTGGCGCGGGTGCTGGCGAGCGAGGGCTGGGCGATTGTCACGGCCGCCGGTGGCGAGGAGGCGCTGGAGCGCCTGGCGGAGTCGCGGCCGGATCTATTGATCACGGACCTCAGCATGGGCGAGGTCAGCGGGTGGGATCTCCTCTTTCACGAAAACATCCAGCGGCCCCAGCTGCCGATCTTTGTCATCACCGCCCGGCCGTACACCGAGAGCGAAGGGGCGAACCAGATCGCCGCCGAGTTTTTCCAAAAACCCCTCGACCTCGACGCGCTGGTGGCGGCGGTCCACCGCGTCCTGGGGACGGCCCCGTCGCCGCAGACCTGACCTCATTTACGCACTGTTCACTCCCATCTCTCTCTTCTCATGAAATCATCACCGTCCGCGACCCAGGGGTTTACCCTCGTCGAAATCATGATTGTCGTCGTCATCATCGGCCTGCTGGCCGCGATGGCGATTCCGGCCTTTCAAAAGGTGCGCACCTCGTCGCAGGACAAGACCGTGCTCAACAATGCCCGGCAGCTCGCCGCGGCGGCCGACCAATACTTTCTGGAAAACGGCGTGTCGTCGGTGCTGCAGACCGACCTCGTCGGCGCGACGAACTACGTCAAGGCCCTGAACCTCGTCGCCAACGAGACCTATCCCACGGGCTTTACGCAGGGCGTGACCATCACCGTGACCGGAATCGCCGGGGCGCGGACCATCACCTATGCGCCCTGAGGCCAGGGCGAACCGCCGCGGGGCTTCGCGTCCTTTTCCGGATGCAGCGCGCCTTCACGTCTTCTTTTTTGCATGAGCATCCTCCCCTCGATTCCCTTTCCGGACGGAGCGGCCAAAGCGCCCCGACCCCAGCAGCTCGCCAGCCCATCTCGCTGGCCCGAGCCCGATCCGGCGGAGTGCGTCCAGCTGCTTGGGATCGTGACCCGCGCGCAGGCCGGCGACCCGGTGGCG
This sequence comes from Verrucomicrobiota bacterium, assembly GCA_026398065.1. GTDB lineage: Bacteria > Verrucomicrobiota > Verrucomicrobiia > Opitutales > Opitutaceae > GAS368. The sequence continues at coordinate 4,568 of JAPLTR010000750.1, forward strand.
CAGGGGGAACTGGTCCAGCTCTACACGGCGCGAGTCACGGGTTTCGTGCGGCCGATCCTCAGCGACCCCACCGAACTCGAGGACGTGGTTCAGACGGTGTTCATCAAGGTTATCCTCCAGCTCGGCTCGCTGCGTGACCCCGGATTGTTCGAGGCCTGGCTCTTCCGGCTGGCACGCAACACGGCCTTCGATGCCTATCGGCGGAGCCGCTGCCGTCCGGCGCCGCTCCGCGGCGAAGCCGATCTGGCGCGGATGGCCGATCCTGACAGTTCGCGCCTGGTGGCCGAGATCATGGAAGCGCTCGAAGTCGCAGCGGCGCGGCTGAGCCGGATCGACCGCAGCCTCATCACGATGATCATCCAGGGCCACAGCTACCGGACCATCGCGCAACGCGAGGGGCTCACGATCGGTGCCGTGAAACTCCGCCTGGCCCGGATGCGGCCATTCCTCCGGGCCTGCGTGGGTGGCGCCATCGGGTGCGAGACGAAATCGCGGACCAGATTTCGCGTCCCGGTCCGCTATCGGAGCGTGGGAAAGCGGATGCGATGAAACGGGTTGGCGGGGCCCGGTCCGCCGGCGCGGTGCGTCTCGGCTGATTCCCGGCGACGCCCGTGGAATGAATGGGGCCAGGGGCCTGCGCCGACCGCGGGGCGTTGGCGCAGAATTCTTGTCCGGTTTTCGTTTCTGTGCCGGTCTTGGGGCAAGCGCATGACTGACGACCCCACCTTGCTTCGCCGCTATGCCGCCGAACGTGCCGAAGACGCGTTCGCGGAGTTCGTCCGGCGGCACCTGCCCCTGGTGTATTCCGCGGCGCTCCGCCGCCTCGGCGGCGACGCACACCGCGCCGAGGACGTCGCCCAGGTGGTCTTCTGCGCGGTTGCCCGCGACGCGCACCGGCTCTCGCGGCATACCAAGCTCACGGGCTGGCTCTACACGGCGACCCGGTACGCCGTCGTCGATGCGATCCGCGCGGAAAGCCGCCGGCGGGTGCGCGAGGAGGAAGCCCACTTCCTTCAGGAAGTCTCGACCGATCCCGCGGCCACGGCGGATTGGTCCCGGCTCCGGCCGGTGCTCGACGCCGCGATGGACGAACTGAGCGACGACGACCGGGAGGCGGTGTTGCTGCGATTCTTTGAAGGCCGGCCGTTTGCCGAGATCGGGTTGGCGCTCGGCCTGAGCGAGGACACCGCGCGGAAACGCGTCGAGCGCGCCCTCGAGAAGCTGCGCGGGCAACTCGGCCGGCGCCAGATCGCCTCGACCGCGGCCGCGCTCGCCGCGCTGCTGGCGGCGGAGACGGTGGCCGCGGCACCCGCGGGCCTCGCGGCGAGTGTCACGGGCGCGGCGCTGGCGGGTGGGGGCGCGGCGAGCGCGGCGGCAGTCGGGGCGACCACGTTCCTCACGCTGACCAAGTTGCAGGCCGGCCTGGCGGCGGCCGTGATCATCGGAGGCGTCGTGGGGCTCGTCACGCAGCAGCGCACGATCTCCGCGCTGCGCGAGAATGCCGCAGCGACGGAGCGGCCGGTGGCGAAACTTTCCGCGGAGAACGTCCGTCCCGCCGAGGCCCCGGTCACGACGGAAGCGGAGGCCGCGCGGCCCCGAGGAAACGTCGCCGCAAGCGAGCCCGCCTCACCCGACCCCCGCCGGCCGGGCGAGTCCGCCCGGGTCGCATCCCGTGCTCCCGATCGGGCCGCCACCGAACTGCGACCGCTGCCCGACACCCCGGAGATCCAGCAACAGCGGTCCCGCATGCACCGCCGCTATGACCCGTTCTTTCAGGCCCGGGGCCTGACGACGGCCGAGGGGGACCGGTTTGTGGACCTGAAGATCCAGCAGGCGATCGCCCGCGAGGACCTGCAGGCCTCGGTTCGCACCGCGAATCTGCCCGGCGACACGGCCGGAATCGAGGCGATGCGCGCGAAACTCTACGCTCCGATCACCCAGGGGCTGTACGATCTGCTGGGCGAGGGCGGTTACCGGGCCTACGCGGAATATGAAAAGAGTTCCGCGTTGCGGATGTCGTATGTCGAACCGCTGCTCCCGGGATTTGGGATGGCGGGTGCGCCCCTCACGTCGGCCCAGACCGAGGGGCTGGTGGCGGTCTTTGCGGCGAACAGCCGCTCGGTGCGGGCCAATCCCACGGACATCGGCACCACCGGCGTGATGGACTGGGCCGGCGCGCTCGCGGGCGCCCGGGCCGTGCTAACACCGGAACAGCTGACGGTGTTGCAGGCGCACGTGGAGCGAAGAATGACCACGCCACCCGCCCCCAAGACGGCCGCGGCGTCGCCCTGAGCTTTACGTTCACCCTCACCGCCGTCGCCTGGGCCGTGCTGCGTGCGATGCGCGTGCGACCGTGCGACCGCAGTTGGCAGGGCCCTTCGATCCGGCGGGCATGGTCGATGGCTTTCACGACCTGCGCGTGACCGTTTACTCATCTCCTGCCGGGAGTGGGTGAACTGAAACTCCTACCAGATGCGGGTGTTTCTCAAACGCGTCGGGAGCGATTTCATTTTCAGTGCCGCCGGCCACCCCGACCTGCGCGCACATCTGCTCGAAAGCCGGTACAGCCAGGGCGACGGCAGCTTCCGGGCCTAGGCCGCGGAGGACCGGGGAAAAATCCGCCCCGTAATCCAAAGCGCCGGCGTCGGCGCTCAGGGCTTCATCAGGTAGGCAAACAGGTCGCGCAGGTCGCCGTCCTTCAGGTCGCCCAGCAGTCCCTCGGGCATGAGCGAACGGGGGAACGCCTCGAGCTGCTCGATCTGCGCGGTGCGCGCGGAGTGTTTTTGGCCGGACATGTCTTTCAGGACGACATTGTTGGCGTCCTGCGAGACGAGCATGCCCATCAGGGTCTGGCCGTCCTTGAGCTTCGCGGTGTAGGCGCCGAAGCCCTCGCGGATCTCGGCGCTCGGGTCGAGGATGGCGACGAGCCAGAAGTCGGGGTTGTTGCGTTCATAGCCCGTGAGGTTTGGCCCGATCTGGCCGCCCTCCTCGAAGAGCGTGTGGCAGGCCGCGCAACGCTGCGTGAAGAGCGCCTTGCCCTTCGCAAGATCGCCGGGCTGGGCGATCACGCGCTTGATGCGTGCGAGCTCCGCGACCTTTTCCGCGGAGCCCAGCTTCACGTCCACGCCGGCCCAGTTCTTCCGTATCAGCTTTTCCATTTCGGGGTCGCGGTAGACTTCGAGCTGCCGCACGATGTCCGGCGCGACGTCGCGGGCGCGGATGCGCCAGTGGTCGATGTCGTCGAGGAAGAGCCGGGCCCAGGCCTGGCGGCTGGCGAGCATGCGATGCGCCGCATCCTTGAGGGGCTCCGTCTGCGAGAAACGCGCCTCGTAGCCCTTGAGCACGGCGGTCGCGAGGGCGACGTCGGGGAACTGCGCGGCGGCGGGCAGAATGCCCTGGCGCACCGCGATGTTTTTGGAGGTGTTGAACACGCGGAGGATCGCGGGCACGACCGCGGCGTTGCCCGCCTCGGCGAAGGCCTGCACGAGCGCGATGCGGTTGCCCGCCGGGGCCTTCTCGTCGACGATGACGGCGAGGGCCTTTTTGACGGCGTCGGCGCCGCCGGTCTTCACCGCGAGGGCGAGATCGGTGTCGAGCTTGCCCGCGAGGTGGGCGTTGAGGGCCGTCGCGAGGGCGGGCGGGAGGGCGGGAATCCGGCCGCCCTCGAACGCGTCCGAGAGTCCCTCGACCACGAGCGCGCGGTCCTCGGCGCGCGGGGCCAGCGCCAGCAGCCGCGTGCACGCGTCGAAATTTTCCTTGCCGCCCGCCATCGCCCAGCGCTGGGCGAGGTGATGGGCGCCGAACTGACGCGCGAGCGGCAGCCGCCAGATCGGCTCCTGCGCGAAGAGGTCGAGCAAGGCCGCGCGGTCCGACTCCGCCTTCGACTCCAGCGTCCACCAGAGCATGAGCGGTATCCGCTTGTCGGCCTGATCGGCGCTGCGCTCCATCATCGTCCGGGCGATGGGGAGGGCGGTGGCGGTCGGCAGCCGCCGCGCGGTCGCGAGGAGCTGGGTGCGCACCTCGGGCTGCGTCTCGCGGGCCGCGAGTTCGACGAGCGCGGCGGCGAGCGCGGGGCTGACGTCGCGGTCGTCGGCCGACTGGCGCACGATCCAGCGGCGGACGTACGGATCCGGGTGGCGGAGCAGCGCGAGCGCGAGGTCGTCGCGCATCCCGCCGAGCAGGTCGATGGCGCATACGGCATCGAAGGCGTGGGGGTTCGCCCCGTCGCGCGCGAGTTTCTCCAAGGCGGGGAGCGCGCCGGTCTCGTTGCGCCAGGACAGCTCCAGCGCGGCCTGCCGACGGAACCACTTGTTGGCATGCGAGAGATAACCGAGCAGCGCCGCCGGTGGCGCGGTGTGGAGGTTGAACGGCTCGTGCTTCATCGACGCGGTCGCGGGCCGGACACGGTAGATGCGGCCGTCGCCCTTGCTCCAGTCATCGACCGGGCTCACGTGGCTCAGGCGCGTGTCGTACCAGTCCGCGAGATAGATCGCGCCGTCGGGCCCGACCTTCACGTCGACCGGGCGGAACCAGCGGTTACTGCTGCGGAGGAGCGGCGCCTCATCCTCGACGCGGAAGGTCGAGGTGTCGGGGATGAGCGGGCTGACATAGACATTCGGCGCGACGATGCGGCCGCCGAGCATCTCGTTCATCAGGCCGCCCTCGTAGATGCAGAACGCCTGGGAGAACCGCTTGCTGTCGCTCTTGGTCGGCAGGTGGTCGAAGTAGCCGAACGCATACGGGTTCGCCGGCGTACCGTGCTTGCCGAAATTCTTCACCCCGGACATGCCCTGGTCGTAGTGCATGCCGCGGGGGTTGGAGTTGGTGCCGCTGAAGACGCGGCCCTCGGCGTCGATCTCGGTGCTGAAGGTGTTGCCGCCGCCCTCGGCGAAGATCTCGAACACTTCCGTCTTCGGGTGGTAGCGCCAGATGTGCTGGCCCTCGAACTTCACGTTCTTCGTGACCTTGCTGCTGACGTTGCCGGTCGTGGTGCTGCCGACCGCGCCATAGACCCAGCCGTCGGGCCCGAGCAGGAGGCTGTTGGCTACGGAGTGCGTGTCCTCGAGGCCGAAGCCGCTGAGGCACACCTTCGGGTCGCCGTCCGGAATGTCGTCGTCGTTCGCGTCGGGATAAAACAACAGGTAGGGCGGGTTCATCACCCAGATGCCGCCGCCGCCCTTCACGGCCGCGGTGGCGATGTTGAGTCCGGTGATGACGTCACGGTGCGACTCGTAAACGCCGTCGCCGTCCTTGTCCTCGAAGACCGTAACCTTGTCCGCGCCCTTCACTCCGCGGGGCGGCGGCTCGGGGACCTTGTCGAAGACGGCGCGCAGGTGCGGGTCGTAGCTGACCACCTTGAGGCCGGCGGGGTATTGGTACTGGATGTACTGCGTGACCCAGAGCCGGCCGCGCGAGTCGAAGCTCAGATAGAGGGGCTGCACCACCGCCGGCTCCGCCGCGATGAGGTCGATCGCGAGCCCGTCGCGCAGGGTGAACTTCTGCAGGGCCTCCGCGGTGGAGGGCGGCTTCGACCCGTCGCTCATCACGCCCTGGCCGCCGAAGGTCGCGATGATCTTCTGGACCTCAGCGTTGCCCGCCGGGCCGGTGGGCGCGGGTTCGGCGGAGGCCAGCCGAAGGGGCTGCGCCGCGACTAGGAGAACAGCGAGCAGGGCAACGTGAAGACGGGGGGCAGTCATGGGGGAGAGGGTAAAAGAAAACCGACGGACCTTTTTTGAAACAGAATTTATACAAAGATACCCAAGTTTCGAACGGAAGGACGAGGCCCATGGGTAGGGTATGACCGGGCAGGCCGCGGTGTGACGGATCGAAACTGTGGGAGGGGCTTTATGCCCCGACATAGGAGGTCGGCAATCAGTCGGGGCGTAAAGCCCCTCCCACAGTCCTGAGGGCCCGCTCGGAGATCGGGACCTACCCACTGAAATTCTTCACGCACCCTTAACGACGCGGCCCATCGAGCATCGAAACCTTGCCCGTGGTGCCGGCGGACTTCGCGGTCTGCTGCACAGCTTTCCACTTCGCGAGCGAGATATTCGCGGCGGCGAGCTTGGTGCTGACATCGTCGAGGGCGGTCGTCGCGTCCGTGAGCTTCTTCGCCGCGGCGGTCGCCAGCGGCGTCACGCGGGCGATTTCCTTTTGATGGCCGGCGATACGGGCTCTGAGGGATTTGATGCTTTCGGAAAGTTCGGTGGCGCGCTTTTTGGGGTCCGCGCCAGCGGCGTCCGCGACAGGCGCGGCGGCGGGCTTTTTGCTCTCCGCCTCGGCGGCGACCAGTTGGATTTGGTCGTCGGCCAGCACTTTCTTCGCGCGCTCCAGCACGGCTTTCGCGACCTGCGCGTCCGTCTCGGCCGTGGTCCTGGCGGCGGCGAGTTTCTCGCGTTCGGCCTGGAGGGTCGCGATGCGCTTCGTGATGGTTTGCACGCGCTCGGCGAGGGTGGGGGGATTGGCCTCGAGCTCGCCGACGGGCTTGCCGGTCTTGGCGTCCCACACGAAGACCTTGCCCTGCCAGTCGCTGCCGATGACGCGCCTGCCGTCCTCGTTAAACGTGACGCGGTTCGGCAGGTCGCCGGTGAAGGCGAGGGCGATCACGTTTTTCCCGCTCGTCTCCCAGATCTGCACCTTGTTGTCGCGGCCGCAGGTGACGATGCGTCCGTCGTGCGTAAAGCGCGCGGAGAGCACGCCGCCAGGGTTGGCGTTGAGGCTGCGGAGGGCGGAGCCGTCGCCGGCCTTCCAGAGTTTCACGGTGCCGTCCTCGCTCGCCGAGGCGAACATCTCGGAGTCGCCGCGCCAGGTGATCGCGGTGATGCCGCCCTTGTGACCGGGCAGGGAGAACATCTCCTGGCCGCTCGACGCCTCCCAGAGCACGAGGCCGCCGTTGCGGTCGCCGGTCGCGAGGTACTTGCTGTCGGGCGAAAACTCCACGGCGGTGACCCACTCGGTGTGCTTCTTGATGCGGTGCTCGAGCGAGCCGTCCTTGGTGTTGTAGATCTTCAGCACGCGGTCCGGCCCGCCGAGGGCGATCCACTGCTGGTCGGAGCTGAGGTCGGCGGCAAGGACGGAGTCGAACTGGTCGCCCACGGTGATGACGCGCTCGCCTTTGGCGATGTCCCAGACGGCAACGAGGCCGGACTGACCGCCCCGACCGCCGCTCGCGAGGAGCAGTTTGCCGTTGCGGCTGAACTTCACGTCGCAGGGTTCGCCTTCGGGAAAGGGCAGCACGCCGAGGAACTCAAGGTCGCTGGTATTGTAGAGGGCGATCTGGTGCGCGCCGGCGAGCGCGACCACGGGAGCCCACGGGCTGTGCGCGACGGCGGCGAGCGCCGAGCCGCGGGTCGCGCGCACCAACGGCTCCAGCGCCAGTGCGCCCGGCATGGGCGGCGGGCCCTCGGGCTTGCCGACGGCGACGGACTTGAGCGCGAGGTCGACCGTGGGCTTGTTGGCGGCGAGGGCCTTGCTGTTCGTGCCCTGGAGCAGGCCGCCCTCGATCCACTGGCGGATGATGCCGATGTCCTTGTCCGCGAGCTTGGTCTTCGGCGGCATCTCCGGCTCCTCCGCGTGCATCACAGCCTTGAGGAGCAGGCTGCCGTCGGGATCGCCGGAGTTGAGCGTGGCGCCGCTACCGCCGCCCTTGATCGCGGCGCTGAACGAACTGAGATCGAGGTCGCCCTTCACCTTGTCGGGATTGTGGCACTTCAGGCAGTTGTCGCGGAAGATCGGGAGCACGTCGTCCTCGTAGGTGACCTTCTTGCCGTCGGCCGCGTACGCGGCGCCGGCCACGGCCATCGAGGCGAATCCAGTAAGAAGATAACGCGCAACGCTCATGGGGCGGCTCAGTGGTTGAAGACGAATTCCTTGGCGTTGAGCAGCGACCAGAAGAGGTCGTTCAACACGACGTCGGTCGCCTTGCCCTCCTTGAAGAAGGCCTGGAGTTTCGCCGATTCCGTGGCGGTGGGCGAGCGGGAGAGCGTGCGCAGGTAAAGTTCGTCGATGATCTCGTCGCGGGATTTTCCTTCCTTCATGAGCTTTTTGACGAGGCCGCCGTTGAGGACTTTCGCGTTGACGGCGTCGCCGTTGAGGAGGTGCAGGGCCTGCGAGAGGTTGGGCTCCATCTTCACCTCGCAGGAGCAGGGCGTCTCGCGCGTGGCGCGGCCAAAGGTGGTGAGGAAAGACGTGCTGGTGCGGCCGTCGGCGATCTCGATGGCGCGGGAGCCCTGCGGGAGGCCCTTGATCTTCTCCGTGCTGCCGGTGACGGTGCTCAGGGCGTCGAGCAGGACCTCGGCGCGGATGCGGCGCACGGCGGCCTTGGAGAAATTGGCCTGGTCACCCTCGTTGGTGGCGTTCGGGATGGACGAGAGCTGGTAGGTGCGGGAGGTCGTGATGTCGCGCACGAGCCGTTTGAAATCGTAGCCGTAGGCGGTGAGTTGCGAGGCGAGCTTGTCGAGCAGTTCGGGATTCGTGGCGGGATTGCTCACGCGCACGTCGTCGACGGGATCGATGATGCCCTTGCCGAAGAACTGCGCCCAGGTGAGGTTGGCGAGATTGCGGGCGAAGTAGGGGTTTTCCGGAGACGTGAGCCACTCGGCGAGCACCTGGCGGCGGTCGGCGCCCTTCGCGATCTCGGGCTGGGCGCCGCCGAGGAATTTCGGCGCCATGTCCTTGCCGGTCACGGGATGCTTCACGCCGCCGCTGGCGCTGTTGTAGATGACGGTCTCGCGCGGATCCTCACCGGACTTGCGGCCGACCTGGGCGAAGAACGCGGCGAAGCTGTAGTAGTCGTTCATCGTCCACCGGTCGAAGGGGTGGTTGTGGCACTGCGCGCACTGGACGCGCACGCCCATGAAGGCCTGCGCGACGTTTTCCGAGAGCTTCAGCGTGTCGCGCTCGAGCTTGTAGAAATTGGCCTCGGGCGCCTCGAAGCTGGGGCCTGTCGCGGTGATGAGATGCTTCACCATCTCGTTGACCGGGACGTTCTGGCTGATCTCGGCCTCCAGCCAGTCGAAGTACTGGAGGGCGGACTTGGTGCTCATCTGCACCTGCTGGTCCGCGCTGCGGATCTGGAGCAGCTCGGCCCACTTCATCACCCAGAGATCGACGAACTCCTTTTTGCCCAGCAGCTCGTCGACGACGGCCTCGCGTTTTTTCGGGTCATCGTTGGCGAGAAACTTCTTCACCTGGTCGGGCGTCGGCAGTGTGCCGGTGATGTCGAGGGAGACGCGGCGCAGGAAGGTCGCGTCGTCGCAGAGTTCGGAAGGCGCGATGCGAAGCTTGCGGAGCTTCGCGTTGACGAGGGTGTCGATGTAGTTGTTTTCCGCGACCTGCGGCCACGTGAAGTTGAGATTTTTTGGAATCGCCAGGACCTGCACGCCGGTCGCCTGGCCCTCGTAGCGGGCGGTGATGAAGGCCTCGCCACGGGCGATCGCCTGGGCCTTGCCGGACTCGGACACCTTCACGGCGGCGTCGTTGTTGGTCATGAACGCCGTGAGCGAGGTGACGTCGCGGTCGGTGCCGTCGGAGTAAAACGCGCGGACATTCAGCTGCTGGGTCTCGCCCATGCCCTCGAGGACGGACTGGCGGGGAGCGATTTCGAGGCGCGTGACCTTGGCGACCGTGGGAGGGTCCTTCGGCGCGCCGGCCTTCAGCCAGGCGAGGATCGTCTGATAGAATTCGCTGTCGGCCTTGAAGCGCTCACCGCCGGTGTGCGGGACCTTGCCGATGGATTTTTCCAACACGAGGCTTTCTTCAGGGATGGCGAGATTGATGCGGCGGGTGATGGCCTCGCGTGTGAGGCGGAAGTGGTCACCGTCGGGATCGTAGCCGAAAAGCGAGAGACGGAAGCCATCCTTGCCGCGCGACGAACCGTGGCAGCCACCGGTGTTGCAACCCGCCTTGGTGAAGACCGGCATGACATCCTTGATGAAGCTGATGGGTTCCTCGGTCTTGGCGCTTTCGACCTTTACCGGGACGACGAGCGACTTGCCCTGAAACTTGATGCGCAGCTCCGTCTGCCCGTCGGCGACGGGGGTGAGCGTGAACTGGTCGAATTTGGCGAGGGCCTTGTTGGCGAGCGTGTAACTGGCCTGCGCGGTGACATCGCGGGTAACGCCGTCGGCGTACGTCGCCTGCACGACGATGCCCTGATGGTCCTGCCGCGTCTTCAGGTTCACGTCGGCGGGAAACACCTTTACGTCGGTGAGTGCGGGGGCTTTCGCAAACACGGCGACGGAAAAGACACACGAGCCAACGGTGACGAGGACCGTCTTGAGCAAAGGTCTGAGAGAGCTAGCGGGCGCGAAATACATGCTTATTCTTTGGTCGTGGCGACGGGTTTGGCGGCGGCTGGCTTGGGCGCGGCCCCCGCGGGCGTCTTGCCCGGGGCCTTGTGGTCGGCGCCTCCGTCGATCCGC
>JAPLTR010000972.1 GCA_026398065.1 Verrucomicrobiota bacterium
CGGTGCCGATCATGCCGCCGGCGCCGCTGGTGGGCGGGATGCCGTAGATGCGGGAGCTGTTGTTGGGCGTGGCGGTGTTGTAGGGGATGGCCTGCTGGATATTGGTGGGCCGGCTCTGACTGGTGCTGGTCAGATTGTTGGAGACCAGCGGGCTGCTGGAAGCCGTGGAGACGTCGGGATAGAAGGCGACGTTGCCGCCGAGGAAGGCGATGTAGCCGCCGCTGGCCTTGTAAACGCCACTGGTCGCGCTCCACGCCCCGGTGGTCTGGAGGCCACGGGTGTAAACCACGGGACTGGTCGCGGGATCGCTCATCTTGACGCCGCCGACAAACTCCACGGAGGGCGAGCGGCCGCTGGTGAAGCTGGTGTGCATCGCATTGCGGTTGGCGCTGGGCACGATGATGAAGGGGATCGCGACGGTGCTGTCGTACATCGGGTCGTTCTTGGCGAAGTAGAAGGTGGGGTCGGTGAGGATGTTATTCTTCGCCAAAATGCCGGGCCACTTCCAGGCGTTGTTGGGCGCGGACAGGACCGTGTTGTTGATCTGGGTCGGGTCGGGCAGCTTGTCCTGGTTGTCGCCGGCGTAGATCTGCGCGGCCTTCAGGATCTCGCGGATATTGTTTCCGTCGACGGCCTTTTGGGCCTTTTCACGGACGGCGCCGACGGTCGGGATGATGATGGCGGCGAGAATGCCGATGATCGCGATGACGGTGAGCAGCTCGATCAGCGTAAACGCGGCGGTGGACGAACGGGGTGAATGGCGCATGTGTGGTTGAAAGGGGGCGAGGAAAAGACGCAGAAGCCGAGCGACAGTTTCGCCGAAAAAACGGGAGCACAAGCAGATTTTCCCCGCGCGGGGCTCGACAAAACTTTTTCCGCCCCCCTAGGCTCGGGGGCAATGAAGATTTATCTCGATGGCAAATTCGTCGATGACGCCGATGCAAAAGTGTCGGTGTTTGACCATGGCCTGCTCTACGGCGACGGCGTGTTCGAGGGCATCCGGCTCTACGGCGGAAACATCTTCCGGCTGGACGAGCATCTGGAGCGGCTGGAATACTCCGCCAAAGCCGTCCTTCTGACGATGCCGCTGACCCGCAAGGAGCTGGCCTGGGCGACGGCCGAGACCTGCCGCCAGAACAAGCTCACCGACGCGTACATCCGCCTCGTCATCACCCGTGGCGTCGGCGATCTCGGGCTCGCCCCTTGGTCCTGCCCGAAGCCCACGGTCTTCATCATCGCGAGCAAGATCGCGCTTTATCCAAAGGAGCACTACGAGAACGGCCTTGCGATCGTCACCGTGCCGACGCGCCGCATCAACCCGGCCGCGCTCCCCCCGACGATCAAGTCGCTGAATTACATGAACAACATCCTCGGCAAGATCGAGGCGAAGCAGTTCGGCGCCCTCGAGGCGATCATGTTGAACGACCAGGGCTACGTCGCCGAGTGCACGGCGGACAACGTCTTCACGATCCACAAGGGCACGATCTATACCCCGTCCGCCTCGCAGGGGGCGCTCAAGGGCGTCACCCGCGGCACGATCTTCGACATCGCGAAGGAGATCGGCGTGCCGATCCAGGAGGTCAATATGACACGCTATGACATCTGGTGCGCCGACGAGTGCTTCCTCACGGGCACGGGCGCGGAGGTCATCCCGGTGGTCAAGCTCGACGGCCGCGAGATCGGCCTCGGCAAGCCGGGCCCGATCACCCAGCGGGTGCTGACCTCGTTCCGCCAGCGCGTGCTGGTCGAGGGCGAACGGATTTGAGCCGAAAAATTACCGCCGTAGACGGCGGACAGCCGGGGGCTTGGGCGCCCGGTTTTCGATCGGCCTCAAGTTTTGCCGGAGCGTCACGATTGCACCCGTGGCGCAGTGTGCCGCGACAGCACGGCACATCGCCACGGACTGCGCGCTCGCACTTGCCAGCGGGCGCCTCTGTGGCATGGTGCTTGCAGAACCAATCAAATCCCTTTCATGGCCAATCCGCTCAAATGTGACCTCTGCGCCAAGCCCGCGACCGTCCACCTCACCCAGATCGTGAACAACAAGGTTCACAAGGTGGACCTCTGCGAAGCGTGCGCGCAGGCCAAAGGCGTCACGGACCCCAGTGGTTTCTCCCTTGCCGACCTCCTGCTCAAGGCCTCGCTGAATCCCGAGCCGTCCACGGCCGGCGTGCGGTGCGAGCAGTGCGGGTTCACGCAAAACGATTTCAAGAAGCACGGGCGCTTCGGCTGCCCGGCCTGTTACGAGGCCTTCAAGGGCCTGGTCGAGCCGATGCTCGACAACATGCACAAGGGCACCACGCACACCGGCAAGGTCCCTCAGCGCGCGCTGGAGCGCAAATCCCTTTCCGACCGCCTCATCAAACTCGAACTCGACCTCACGGAGGCGATCAAATCCGAACGGTACGAAGATGCCGCCCGCGCCCGCGATGAAATCAGCCAAGTCAAACAATCTGTCACGACCAACCCGAAGCCCGCGCGCTGAGCCCATGACCATCGCCTCGCTCATCGACACCCCTTCGGAGCTGACGGACACCGCGAGCAACAAGACCGCGATCGTCCTGATGACCCGCATCCGCCTGGCGCGGAACCTCGCGGGCCGGTCGTTCCCCGGCTGGGCCAAGCCCGCGCAGCGCGAGGAGATTCTCACCGCCTGCCGCAACGCCGTCGCCGCGACCTCGCCGATGAAGCGCTCGCTCAACATCACCGTGGGCGAGCTCACCGACCTGGAGAAACAGATCCTCGTCGAGCGCCACCTCATCAGCCGCGAACTCAGCGGCGCGAAGAGCGGCGCCGGCGTGATCATCAGCAAGGACCAGGCGTTTTCCGTCATGGTCAACGAGGAGGACCACCTCCGGATCCAGGTGTTGCGTTCGGGCTTCCAGCTCAAGAAGGCGTGGAACGCGATCACCGACCTCGACTCCGCGCTCGAGGAGCACCTCGACTATGCGTTCAGCCCGACGCTCGGCTACCTGACCGCGTGCCCGACCAACCTCGGCACCGCGATGCGCGCCTCGGCGATGATGCACCTCCCGGCGCTCGTCATCTCGAACCAGATGGAGAAGGTCGTCCGCGCGGTGAACCAGCTCGGCATGGTCGTCCGCGGCCTGTTCGGCGAGGGCTCCGACGCGAGCGGCAGCATCTTCCAGATCTCCAACCAGACCACGCTCGGCGAGTCCGAGGAGGAGATCATCAAGCGACTGCACAGCGTCCTCCAGTCGATCATCGAGCACGAGCTCAACGCCCGGGAAAAACTCCTCGAGGCCGACGCCGGCAAGCTCTTCGACAAGGTCGGCCGCGCCTACGGCATCCTGCAGAATTCCCACGTCCTCAGCTCCGGCGAGGCCATGAACCTCCTTTCGCTCATCCGCCTCGGCATCGACCTCGCGGTCTTCCCCGACGCCAGCCGCTGCGTGATCGACCGCCTCTTCATCGAGGCGCAGCCCGGCCACCTCCAGCACGCCCAGAAGGGCGAATTCGAGCCCGGCCAGCGGGATTTGCTACGTGCAACCCGCCTGCGTTCGGAGTTTGCCAATTTCGTCCGCCCCGACTTCTCTTTCAGCACAACCAACGGTAAAAACTAATCGCCCTCAGACCCACGACTATGTCCCAGGAACCGATGAACAACTTCACCCCGCGGGCCCAACAGGTGCTCGCGCTCGCCCGCAAGGAAGCCGACCGCTTCCACCACAACTACGTCGGTACCGAACACATTCTGCTCGGGCTGATCAAGCTGGGGCAGGGCGTGGCCGTGAGCGTCCTCCAAAAGATGGGTCTCGACCTTGAGACCGTCCGCACCGCCGTCGAAAAGCAGGTCGGCACCGGCCAGGAGACCAAGGCCCAGAACAGCATCCCCTACACGCCCCGCGTGAAGAAGGTCCTCGCCCTCGCCGGCAAGGAGGCGAAGACGCTGAACCACTCCTACGTCGGCACAGAGCACATCCTCCTCGGCCTCCTCCGCGAGGGCGAGGGCGTCGCCGCCCGCGTGCTCAAGTCGCTCGACATCGACATCGAGCGCACCCGCAACGAGATTCTCCGCGAGCTCGACCCGCAGTTCTCCGGCGGCCAGACCCCCGGCGAAACGCCCGGCGAGGAAGCCTCCGCCGGCGGCACGCCGCGCTCCGGCGCGCAGCCCGAGGACAAGAAGGAAGTGAAGACGCCCGCGCTGAAAGCGTTTGGCCGCGACCTCACGGAGCTCGCCCGCAAGGGTGAGATGGATCCGGTGGTCGGCCGCAAGAACGAGATCCGCCGCGTCATTCAGATCCTCTGCCGCCGCACGAAGAACAATCCCGTCCTCATCGGCGAAGCCGGCGTGGGCAAGACCGCCATCGTCGAAGGCCTCGCGCAGGAGATCGCCGCCGGTCTCGTCCCCGAGATCCTCGCCGAGAAGAAGGTCATCACCCTCGATCTCGCCCTCATGGTCGCCGGCACCAAGTACCGCGGCCAGTTCGAGGAGCGCATCAAGGCCGTCATGGACGAGATCAAGCGCGCCAAGAACGTCATCATCTTCATCGACGAGCTCCACACCATCGTCGGCGCCGGCGCCGCCGAGGGTGCGATGGACGCCTCCAACATCTTCAAGCCCGCCCTCAGCCGCGGCGAGCTGCAGTGCATCGGCGCGACGACGCTCGGCGAGTACCGCAAGAGCATCGAGAAGGACGCGGCGCTCGAACGCCGCTTCCAGTCCATCATGGTGCGCGAGCCGACCATC
>JAPLTR010000678.1:0-4067 GCA_026398065.1 Verrucomicrobiota bacterium
CATCGCCGAGGACGTGCCGGGCGTGGGCGCGCATCCCGGCGACCTGGTCGGCCTCGTCCTGCTAGGCGAGGGGATCGGCGCGCTCTTCTGGGGCTTTCTCTTTGACCGCTTCGGCTTCCGGAAGATCATCATCCCGGGCTGCCTCGCCTACATCATCGCGAGCTTCGTCGTGTCGGTCACACATGACTACACGCTCTTCGTGATCGCCAGGCTCCTGCACGGCATCGCGCTCTCGTGGATCTACGTCGTCGGCTACGCCATGGGCAGCATGGCTGCGCTGCATGCCGCCGCCCTCGATCCCCGCATCGCCGGCGTCGTCGCCGTCGCCGGTGTCACGCCGATGCGCACCGACACCGCCGACAAGGGCACCGGCGGCGTCGCCCGCTGGGCGCAGTGGCTTCCGCTGATCCCCCGCCTCGGCGCCTTCGTCGGTCACGAGGAGAAGATCCCTTACGACTACGAAGATCTGCTCGGCCTCATTGCGCCGCGGCCCGTCGTCCTCCTGCAGCCCAACATCGACTACCTCAGCACACCCGCCGACGTGCAGGCCTGCGTCGCCGCCGCGCAAAAAATCTACGCCCTCTACGACCGCCCCGCCGCCCTGCGGCTCGTCCCCGTCGACGACTACAACCGCTACTCCCGCAAAGTCGCCGACGAGGTCGTGCGCCAGCTCAAGCTCCTCGACACGCCATGAGCCCGCTGTTGCGCCTCATCCTCCTGTCGCTCGGCCTCGCCTCACCGTTCGTCCGCGGCGCGATCCCCGAACCGGCGCCGCTCACCGCCGCGCTGGAGCATGAGTTCCGCACCACCGCCGCCCAGCCGCCCACCGCTCATCGTGGCCCTCTCATGCGCGAACTGGAGCCACTACTGATCCAGCAGGCGCATTATCTCGTCTCGGAGCTGCGCCCGTGGTCACGCGATCCGCGCACCGCCCTGCTCCCCCTCGTCCGCAAAGCCCCCTCGAGCGAAAGCGGCATCCGCCCGAACGCCCATACCGCCAAAGGCCTCGCGCTCCTCGCGCGCCTGGTTCCCGCCGAGGCGTTTCCCACCGATTTCTCGCCCGCACTGGCCCGCGACCGTGCGCTGGCGATGCTCCGCTATCTGCTCCGTACCCACGGCGCCGGCGGCGAAACCTGCGACGATGGCAAACCGTGGAAGGACCAGTGGCAGTCCGCCTACTGGGCCGCGAAAACGCGTGGAACTCCCAGATCGTATCCCTCGCCTACAGCATGTTTCCGCAGCACCCGCGCCACGCGCTGTGGCGCGAGACCGCCGGCCGCTGGATCGCCTCGTCGTTTGCCCGCGCACCCGACCTTGCGCGCACCGACCTCGTCGACGGCCGGCCGCTCCGCGACTGGCTGACGGCACCCAACCTCTTCGACGATTTCACGCTCGAAAACCATCATCGCGTGCACCCCGACTACATGGCCTGCACCTATCTCCTCTCGTCGCAGGTCCCGCTCTACACCTGGGGTGGGCACACTCCGCCGGCCGCGTTGCACCTCAACGTCCAGGCGATCAACACCAGCCTCAAGCGCCTCGCCCTCCCCGACGGCGCGTGGATCTATCCCAACGGCCAGGACTGGGGCCTCCGTCGCAACCTCGACTGGTTCGAGTATCACACTGCCCAGGCCGTCCTCTACCGCGACGCGCAGTCCGCGACGCTGCAGCGCGCCTGCCTCGCGACGATGAAGCGCATGGCCGCCCGCACGCCCCGCGGCTCGATCTACGTCGCCGCCGAGACCCGCCTCGCCTCCGACGATGCGATGGCGCTTGAGCTGCCCGCCCACGCCTACGCGCTCATGGCCCAGCTCGGCGAAGGCCCCGATCCCGTCGCCGAATCTCAACTGCTCACCCAACTCGCCGGTCGCCATGTCTTCGAAGCCGGCAAATTTGCCGTCCTGCGCACGCCCCATTCCATCGCGACCTTTTCCTGGGGTGCGCAGGTGATGGGACAGGTCCTGCCGCTCCGCACCGACCAACTCCTCTCTCCCGAACCGCGCGGGCTGGTCGGCTATGTCGGCCTGGCCGGATCCGGGCGCGAAGTCCCGGTTGCCCGGGAGATTTCCATCGCCCCGCTGCCGGATGCCCTCGGGGTGACGGGCGTCCTCACCCGGGCCGGCGGCGCCGTCGAACAGCGCTTCGGCTTCCTCGCCCTGCCCGACGACCGGACGATCTACGTCGACGTCGTCCGGCTCACCGGCGCCGCACGCCCCACCCTGCTCGACCTCGGCACGCTCGGGGTGCTCAACGACACCCAATGGCCCTCTCACACCGGCACGCGCACGCTCGTCCACGACACCGGCACGCGCACTTTCGCCGCCGCCGACGCCACGCGCGACCTGCCGGTGGAGTTTCACTCGCGCTGGTTCAACCTCGACGGCCTGGGCATCGTCGTGCTCGACGCCTCGGGCGGCCAGCGCTACGTCCCGGCCCCCACCAGCGCCGCCGGTCGGCTCGAACAACGTTTTCATCTCAACGCGATCCCCCCCGCCTCGCTCGCTGCCGCCACCCCGGCCACGCCAGCCGCCCACGGCGTCTTCGTCTTCTATCCCAATCAAACTCCGGTCCAGACGCGCAGCCACGCTGTCCGCTGTGTCCTGCGCAGCCCACCCGGTGCGACCTTGGTCGAGCTCGTCCTCGAAGACGGCACCGCAGTGACCTTCGATCTGGCACACCTCCGTCTGAATCTCACCCCCGCCCCGGCGCCGCGACCTTAGCGCAGCCGCCGCAGCATGAGCCAGGCGAGCGGATGCAGGCAGGCCGCCAAAACAAACCACGGGGCATAACCGACACCCTGGACGAAGGGCATCACCGGACCGAGGATCGTGCTCACCGCCTGATCGAGAAACCCGCCGGGCTTCGTTGACGGGCCGGACACCATGACGGCGACGAGCGTGTTCATCAGGATGCCCCCCATCGTGCTCCCCGCGGCCACCACGCCAAACACCGTGCCGAGGCTCCGCCGCGGCACAAGATCGACCACGAGCGAGCTGAGATTGATCAACCACGCGAGCGCCGCAAACACCACCACCACCGTGAGCGTCATCGCGAGGGTCACCCCCGCCGCGGCGGCGATGAAGGCCGAGGCTGGCATCAGGCACGCGCAGCCGAGCATGACCCAGAGGCGGCTCCGGGCCGGCGCGATCTTGCGCCGCACGAGCACCCCGGAGATCCAGCCGCCAAACAGGCTGCCTGCCCCTGCCGCCGCGTAGATGACCCACGTGACGGTCAGCTGCTCCTGCGTGAGCCCGCGCACGGTGTGCAGATACTTGGGAAACCAGAACTGATAGAAATACCAGACGGGGTCGGCGATCAGCCGCGCCGCCAGCAGCAGCCAGACCACCCGGCTCGCCGCGATCTGCCGCCATGTCCACGGGGCGTCGTTCGCCGTTCCGGTCACGCGCGCCTCCTCGGCCGCCGACTCGTCGAGGAGCGCCACCTCGGCCGGGGTCGCCAGCTTGCTCTCCCGTGGCAGCCGGTAGAACAGCAGCCAGGGCAGCAGCCAGACCACGCCGAGCGCGCCCGTGATGATGAAGGCCATCCGCCACCCCGTGCCGGGTCCCAGCCACTCGGCGAGGAAATGGAAGTGCGTGGAAAACGGATACGTCGCGAGCGGGATCACGAGGTAGGGCGCGACCGTCGCCCCCACCGTGGCGCCCATCGTGTAGAGCCCGATGGCAAGGGCTCGCTCCCGCGCGGGAAACCACTCGGCCACGGCCTTCGAGGCCGCCGGCCACACTCCCGCCTCCCCGAGCCCGAGGAGGAACCGATAGGTGCCGAGCGAACGCATGCCCTGGGCGGCGCCCGTCAGCATGTTCGCGACCGACCACCACGCGACAAACACCACCATGCCCGCCCGGGTGCCGAGGAGGTCGACGATCCGACCGGAGGCGAGGTAGGCGATGGTGTAGCCGACGAGGAAGATATTGACGATGTCCGCGTAGTCCCGGTCGTCCATCGCGAGGTCGCGCTGGATCGTGGGCGCGAGCGCCGAGAGGGTCTGGCGGTCGACGTAGTTGAGTACCGCCGCCAGAAATATCAGCGTCAGGATCCACCAGCGCAGG
>JAPLTR010000678.1:4073-21932 GCA_026398065.1 Verrucomicrobiota bacterium
GACGGCCTCCGGAGCGGGATCGCCACATTGAAACTCCGCACCCGGTCAGGCGTGTAGGCCCCGGCGCAGAGCAGCGCGACGGGCTCTCCGCGCCCGTCGAAGACCAGTTGGGGCCGCTCAAGGGCGTTGAGCTTCTTCCCCTGACCATCGGTCCAGACAATCTCCGGCGTCGTCACGAAGACATGTTTCGCCGGGCGCCAGTCGAAGCCGTCGCGCGACTCGAACTGCGCGAGCGAGTAGCCGCGGCCGGTGAAGATGCCGTTGTTGTCCTTCACCACCGCACGGTAGCGCTCCCCGTCGTGCCAGATGAAGGGGTCCTCCGCGGCAAAGTGCTCGCCTTCACGGGTGAAGATCGGCGTGAGCGTCTTCTTGAACGGTCCCTCGGGTCGGTCTGCGGTGGCCACGAGATGGACGACCGGCCCGCCAAAAGGGGCCTTGCCCTTCGTCGCCACCGCCTTGTAAACGAGCAGCATGCCGCCGTCGGGCCGGACGCACGCCGCGGGATTCGAGGTCATCAGCGCGTCAGGTGCATCGTTGTCCGGACTGACATCCACCACCGGTCGGTCGAGCCGTGTCCACGGCCCGGCCGGTGAGTCGGCCAGCGCGACGCCGATGCGCTGGTGGTTGCGGTGCGTCCAGTTCAGCCCCGCCGGCACCACGCCGTCGCCGTAGTTGCCCATGTAATACAGGCAGTACTTCTTCCCGACCCGGACAATGTTGGGATTGTGCGTGCACGAGCCGTCCCAGAACGACGCACCGCGCGCCGGGAGCACGACCTCGGCATGGCGATAGGGTCCGGTGGGCGCGTCCGCCACCGCCCGGGCCACCTCGGAGTGCGTGACCCAGGCCCGGTGCCCGAGCTTGCTCGGCCACCGCGAGTAGAAGAGGTGGTACTTGCCATCGTCACCGCGCACCGCCGAACCGCACCAGATGCACCAGTCCGCGCTCTCGAACACGGCCTCCGCCGGCACCGGTTGGAGCCAGCGGCCGAGATCGAAATCATCGCCCAGCCCGGGACGACCCGCCGACGCCGCCTGCCCCATGACTGAGAGGGCGGAGGCCGAGACCGCCGTCACGCCGGCAAGGCGGAGAAATTCACGGCGCGGCAGGATCATGGGTGGTGGGGTCATTTTTTGGCGTAGAACCGCACGTAGTCGAAGACGGCATAGACCGGAAGGCGACTCTCCTCGACCGCGTCGGTGGCGCCGAGCGGCGAGGCGATCACCGTCAGCCAGATGCTCATGTCGCCGTGGTCGGGGATGAGCTTGGCGTCGTTCACCAGCACGATCCTTCCATCGAAATAGTACGTGATCTTCTCCGGGGTGAACTCGCAGCCCCAGACGTGGAAGTCCGCCGACTCGTCCGGCGTGGTCACGTTGCGGTGCCCGCGGCCGAAGTGCGACGGCGACCATTCATGGAGATTGGCCCCGAAACGCGTGAGGCGGACGGAGTCGTTTTCGCACACGTCGATCTCCTGCCGGGAGCCCACCTTCGCCGTCGGGTCGGCCTGTTCGTGGTGCATCATCCAAAACGAGGTGTGCCAGCCCTTCGTCGGCGGGACCTTGAAGCGCGCCTCATAGTAGCCGTAGCGGAACACCTTCTTTGAGATCACACCACCGGCCGTATAGTCGCTCTTCCCGGCCTTTTCCTTTTTGCAGGCGAGCCAGAGCAACCCGTCGTGCACGGAGACATTGGCAGGCAGCTGCGTGCTCCAGTAGCGCTCACCCGTGCGGTACAGCCAGCGCGTCGTGTCGAGCGCGGCGCCGTCAAACTCATCGGCCCACGCGAGCACGTAGCCCGGCGGCGGCGTCGGCGAAACCGGCAGATCGAGCGCGGTAAACGGGGTGGTCCGCTCGGGTGGCGGCGGCTTCGTCCCGACGGGATCGCCGACAATCAGGAACCCGCTCAGGTACAGCCCGTGCGCCGCATAGGGCTTGGGATCCGTGATCGGCTTGCCCGCCTTTGCCATGATGGCGGCCTTGTCGATCTTGGTCGGCAGCAGCTCTAGGCGGACGCGGTGCTCGGCCTCGGCCAACGGCCTCGAATAAAACCATCGGGCCAGGAAGAAGCGGCCCGGGGTGGAAAAACTGTCGAACAGTGTGCCCGTCTCCGGTGGCAGATCATCCACCGTCACCCGAAACTGGCCGTTTTCCGGTCCCTTGAGTCCGACGAGCCCGAGGACCGTGCCCTTGAACCGGAACTCAATCTTCGCGCCCGGCTCCATGGCGACCCACGTCGGCGGAACCAGGTTCTCCCCTCCCTGCGTGGTCAGGTGGACGTCACCGGCCGGCACCGCCGACCACTGCCCGTCGTGATCGGTCTCCGCCACGGACACGATGCGAGCCCGCTGCCAGTGGTTCGGTGACAACGGGGCCGACAACGCGTGGACCACGGCTCCGCGGGCGCGGAAAAACTCCGGCAGCGCCAGCGCGAGCCGCTCCGCGTAAACGCGGTGCCCCGCCTCGGTCGGGTGGGTCTTGTCACGCGTGAAAATCAACCGCCCCTGCGCATCGTTGCCCTGCGCGTCGGCCGGCACACTAGCCGGCGCCGACATCACGAGCGTCCCGGCGGCAATGCGGCGGGCGATCTCCACCCCGAAGTTGAAGGAGGGGATGCCGTAGTGGACCGCGACCTTCTCCATCGAGCGTGCCGTACTCTGATACTCGCCGGCGAGAAGGTCCTTCAGCAGGCCCTCGGACACCGTATAAACGAAGCAAATGTCCGTGCGCGGATTCGCCGCCCAGGTCTGCCGCACGATGCCCTCCATCTGTGCCTCGACGCGCGGGGAGCCGGTGCCGTCGTTCACCGCAAATTCCACGAAGAGCAGATCCGGCCGGTGCCGCAAGGCATCGCGCTGGACCCGGGGCGCCCCGTAGTCGGAGCCCGTGCCCGGCACCGCCGCGAAGATCTCCGTGAACTTTGCCTTGGGAAACTCGCGCTGCAGCCTCGCCAGCGTGAGCGGGCGCCAGCCCGCAGCCGCCGTGATGCTGCCGCCGAGAAACGCGACGCGCACCTCCTCCCCCGCCGCCGCTTTGGCCGCCACATTGGGCAACCCGCCGCGGACAAAATACTCCGTCAGTTCCCTGGCGCCGAGCACCGGGCTGAACAGCAGCGCCAACAGAATCGGAAAGAGGGGCGGACGCATGATCGTGCTCAATATACCCGGATCTCGAAAATACGAGCGCCCGCCACCCCATGGGTGGATCGCACCGCGATGCGCAGGCGGTCCGCCGTCACCGGCGACGGCAGCCGGTGGACACGTTTGCGCAGGTGGTTGCCGGTCACCGCGACGACTACCCGGCCGTCGAGCAGCACCTCGTAGTCGCGGACGAGTTCCGGCTGCGGTCCGCGCAGCGTCTTGCGCGTCGTCGCATCGCTCGCGCTCAGGATCAGCTCACGCTGGAAGCCCGAATCGAAGGTCAGATGGATTTCGGAGATCGCCCGTGGCTGCGGCCACGAAAGTTCGAGCCACGCGGGTAGCGCGACCGACTCCCACCGGTGCGTCGCGCCGTCGGCCCAAGTACCCAGGTGGGCGGGCAGTTCGCGTGTCTGGCCGTCGAGCACATTGCGCGCCGGGGAACCGGCGCTCTCGCTCGAGGCGGAGACGGTGGCCTGACGGGCATGGTCGGCGGAATCCGAGTGAATGGCCCCCGGCAAAAACGCGTCGTCTTTCAGGAGCTGCTGTTGCAGCCGTCCAAGCTGGGCCGCATCGAAAAACTCCGCAATCCCCGCTCCCGCACCGTGGCGGAGGAGGGCGGCGGCGGTGCCGATCGCCTGCCCCATCACCGCGCAGGTGCCCATCACGCGCGTGCTGGCGAAGGCTACGTGCGTCGCGCTGATGTTGCGCCCGGCGAGAAAGAGGTTGGCGACGTTGCGCGAGTAGAGGCACCGCAGCGGAATCGTGTAGAGGTGCGGGAAATGGTGCTGCACGCAGGGCTCCTCGTCGATCGCGTCCACCCCGCTCGGCGGATGCAGATCGAGCCACCAGCCGCCGTAGGCGACCCGGTCGTCAAACACCCTGCCCTGCTGCACATCCTGCTGCGTGAGGACATGCGGGCCGAGGAACCGGCGCGTCTCGCGTTTGCCGGGGATCGCGCCCACCCAGTCGAGCGCCCAGTTGGCGGAGTCGGGATGCTCGCCGGAGTTCTTGATGTAGTTCCAGATGCCGAGCGCGATGCGGAGGAGTTCGTGGCGGATGGCGGCGTTGTCCTTGAGCGTGTTGAGCTGCCCACCCCACTCGCTCCACCAATAGCCGTACTCGTAGCCCTTGACCGGGCGGTGTTTGAACTCGTGTTTCTTGAACTCCCGCACCCACGTCGGCGCGATGAACGGCTGCGGCGTGGCATACTCCCGCGCGGTGAACAGGATGGAACTGCCCAGCGTCTGCTGGTCCGCCACGTCGATCGCCAGGGATTCACCGTACTCGCCCTTCGACTCGCGCCCGGAGGTGAAGTCCGCGCCGGCCTCGACCCCGAGCCGGCCGTCGCCCGAGCAGTCGGCGAAGCACGCACCGGTGATCAAAAACGTGTCCTCGGTGGAATGCCGCACCGCCCGGATCGCCGTGATGCGGCGCGCGCCGTCCGCCAGGTCGAGTTCGCAGCCGACGCAGTCGGTGTCGAGGAGCAGCGTGATGTTGGGTTCGCCGACGACCTTCTCGTAAAGCAGCAGGTCCCATTGCGAATAGGAGCGGTGGGGATTGCGCGCGGCGTCCTCGAGCTTCAGCTCCTCGATGAGACCGGACTCACGTGCGCCGGGGCGCGTGCCATGGCAGTCGGCGCCCACGATATGCATGCGAACCTCGCTGGACGCGTTGCCCCCGAGGACGGAGCGGTCCTGCACGAGGACGACTTTGGCGCCATTGCGGGCGGCGGCGAGCGCGGCGCAGACCCCGGCGACCCCACCGCCGACGATGACGAAATCGGCATCGAGGCGGATGGGGCGCAGTTCGCGCGTGGAAAGAGGAGAGGCGATTTGCATCGGAAGATTTGGCTTACTTCTGGAGGGTGACCCAGTCGGACTGCGTGACCTGGCCGTCGAGCCCGGTACCACTCAGCCGGAATTTCAGAGCAGTTGTCGTGCGCGCGAGCGGTACGGTAAATTCAAAGGGAAACGCGGCGTCCTTCACGGTCTGCTCCACGCCATCCAACTGGTACGTGAGCGTGGCGTCCTTGAACTTGGTGTCATCGGCCTGAAGATAGACGAACGCCGTGGTGGCCGCCGGCCCGAAATTAAGGATCATCGCGCGCCCGCCGCCGAAGGGCATCTCCACATAGTCGCGCGACCAGGCGTCGGCGGCCTTCGCGCCGACGAGACGGTCCTGAAACTTCGGAGTGATTGTAAGATCCTCGATCTCGACCGCGGTGAGGCCCATCGGCGCCACCGTCACGCTCATCCTGCCATGGCGCAGCTCACCGGCGGCCTCGCCAGCAAGGGTCTTGATCCGGAACGTGCGGCCGGAAATCTGCGGCAGCACGGCGGGGTTCAGCGCGACCTCGGTCGTGACCGCTTCGGTCGACTGGTTGGCAAACGCGAGGTAGAGCCGGTCGCGGCCGCGGGCGGAAAGGGTGTTGAGCTCCACCGAGCCGGTCTTGAGCAGGCGGCGCGGCATCCAGAGCACGGCGTCGTCGCGGCCATAGAACTTTCCGGCGACATCGCCGTAGAACTTGCTCTGCAGATACGCGTAGCCCTCGATGTAGTGCGACGGGAAATCGATCTTCCCGCCCGAGCGCGCGAAGGCGTCGGTGACGAGGAAATCGACCAGGATGCTCATGTGCGGCCAGATGTGGTTGTAGTGAAATGAATTCACGCTGAGCTCCTTGTGCTCATGCAGCGGGTAGTCGGCGCGCTCGTAGATCGTGGTGCGGGCGGTGTTGATGTGGTAGCCGGGAAAGTTGCGGTAGCGGCCGACGAGGGCGGCGCGCGCGACATCGTGGAGCAGGCGGTCGCCGGTGAGGGCGGCGAGGCGGAGCATCCAGGGCGCGTAGTTGGCCATGAAGATCGCCCGGTGGCCCGACATCGTGCCGGACGATTCCGGCGTGAGCCCGATCTCGGAAAGCCGCCATGCCGGCACGGTCTCCTCCGGGGCAGTCATCGGCGTGTGACCCTTGCTTTTCAGATAGCCGTAAACGGGGACCTTCCCGCCGCGGTTGACGGTGATGTCGGTCTCCGGGATGCGCGGCGACACCCAGGTGAACATGGTGTAGAGGCGCGCGCCGCGCTGCGAGGCGTCGAGGTAGCGACGGTCACCCGCGCCGCCGCAAGATAGCGCGCCTCGCCCGTCTCGCGATAGAGCGCCAGCTGGTTGGGCCACGCGCCGCCCTCGACGACATCGTCGAGGTTGAGGGTACGGTCCTTCCCGAGCATGCGCACGGCAAACTGGCGGAGGACGGGCGACGCGCCGTGGGTGATGCCGTAGAGCGTGGCGAGTTCGCTGACCGGCGCGCAGGGGCCGAGCAAGGCGCGCGAGGGACTCTGGATTTTCTGCTTCGGATCGAGCGAGAAGAGAAACTTCTCCCGTGAGAGCATGAATTCGAGGATCGGATACGCGCGCTGCTTGAAGATCTCCTCGTCGTCGGTGATGAGCGCGAGGTTGAGCGGGTTGAGCGAGGAGACATTTTTCACCGCGCCGGGCACGTCGGTGGAATAGGCGCAGCCCTTGAGGTCATCGACGAACCAGCTGTAGCGACTCATGCCGTAGTCGATCATCGCGTCGAGGGTGTCGTTGAGAGACGAGATGGCGTTGCGGCGGTAGTCGCGGAAGCCGTAGAGCCGGCGGGCGAGGGTCTCGTAGGCGGCAGTGACGTCGCCCGCCCCCGCGAACAGGCGCAGTTGAAAGGTGAAGGACTGCCCCACAGCGCGCTTCGATTCGGTGCCGCCCAGCAGCGGCGCGAAGACCATCGGCTGCGCCTCGCCCGCGGCATTGCGCAACGCCACGCCAAAGCGGCTGTTCTCCAGCACCGGCAGCGGGTCGAAGGGAAACGCCCTCGCGCGTGGCGGCCGTCGCACGGATACGAGTGAGCGGGGCGGAGGCAAAGACATCGGCGGTGCGCTGCTTCGTATCGCCCTCCAGAATACGGTCGTCGAATCCGTCGCCCGCCTGCGCGGCGGAGCGCTTGGTGGCCTTGAGCGCGGCCGCGCCGGGCACCGAGGCGCTCTGCCACGTCACGACATTGTAGCTGAGGCGCGGAATGTTGCTCGGTCGCATCGCCGGCGCGGGATTGGCCGTGGCGACGAGCACCGCAAAGTCTCCGCGAAACGTCCACGTCCCCGCATCCTTCCCGGTCAGCTGCACCGTCCCGTCGGGGGAGGCTTCGACGGTGTAGCGGTCGTTGGCGAGCGGCTGCCCGCGGACGGATCCGGCCGCGCCCAGCGCGAGCATGACCAACAGGGAGAGAATTCGCGGTGCGGTGCTCACAGGCTCAAAAGCGTACGGTGGTGGTGACCGCGATCTCCCGGCCGGTCGGCACATAGCCGCTGACCGTGATCACACGCTGGTCGAAGATATTTTGGACGTTCACCTTGTAGGTCACCGAAAGTTTTTTACGGGAGGCGATCGGTTGGTGCGTGTAGGCGAGATAGCCGGCCCATTCGCTCTGCCCGGGCAGGTTGAGATCGTCGGTAAACGCGCCCGCGGTGGTGGCGGTCACGACCCGCAAATAGGGCGCGCGATAGAGGTAGGTGAACCCGGAGGAGACGCCGCGCAGCCATCCGCCCGCGGGGAACCGGTAACTGGCACCGGCGCTGCCGGACCGGACGGGAAAACCGCCCTGTGAGGTCAGGCGCGTGCCGACGAGGGAGGGATTCGCCTTGTTTTCGAGGACGCGCGCATCCGTCCAGCTCATGCTGCCGGTGAGCGAAAGGTTGTCCGTCAGGCGCCCGCTGAGATCGAGCCCGACGCCCTTGGTGCGCGAACGCGCGCCCGCGGCGTAACGCGGGAGGGTCTCGCGGCGGGCGGAGTCGGTTTCAGTCACCCACGCGGGGTTGTCCGTGACCTCGTTGTCCTGCGTGGTGCGGAAAGTCACGAGGGTGTAGGCGAGGCGCCGGTCGAGCAAGGTGCCCTTGATCCCGAGCTCCACGCCCTGGGCGGACGTGTTGCCGTGGATCGTGCCGGTGTTCGGGTCGACCTGCGGGGCAGGATTGAACGACTTGCCGGTGCTGACAAACCCGACGATGGCCTCGCCGAGCAGGCGGTAGTTGACGCCCGTGCTGTAGGTAAAGATGTCGTACGACTGCTTCGCATCCTTCAGTTGCGGGTCGGTCGAAAGCGGTTGCTGACGGTGGATCGTGGCGTAATCCATGCGTGCCGTGCCCAGCAGAATCAGGCGGCTGTCGAACAGCTCCACCGTGTGACTGAGCAGGCCGCCACGAAGGGTGTTGTAGATATTGAAGGTGTTGGCATCGAGCATGGGAAAACGCGCCGGATCGAAAACCGGATCCGGAATGCTCTTGTAGCGGGCGAGTTGGTAGGGATTGGGCCGCGACCAGAAGTTGATGTCGGATTCGGAGTATCCGGTGGAGGCCATGTACGCGCGCAGCGGATCCCCCGAAAGCGCCCAACGGTCCTCGTTGGTGTCGTCCTCGAGCACGTCAAAGGTGAGCAGCGTGCGGTGCCTGGACGCACCCACGGCGAATGTCGCAGTCAGGTCGATCTGCGAGCCGGCCTGCATGTCCGCAATGGTGCGGTGGTGGTAGGCGCGGTCGCCGTTCCAGTAGCCCGGAAGTCCGGCCGCCAGCGCACCGTACCGGGCGATGGCCAGGGCGCTCGAAATCGTGTTCGGCGCCGTGCTCCATTCCAGCGTGGTGCCGAAATCCTGCTGGAACCAGCGCGTGGTGTAGCTGGTGTTGGCCCGCAGGCTGAAGACCGAATTGAACTTATGCTCGAAGGTAAGGTAGTAGGAATTATTGCGCCGGATCGTCTTCCGGTGCGGGCCGGACTGATTGAAACGCGCGAGCCGCTCACCCAGGTCGCCGTAGGTTTCCTTCGGCATGTAATAGGCGAAACCGCGCCGGATGAGGGTCTGGGTTGTGGCCGGATTGGTCTCGGCTTCGAGGTAGCGCACGAAGTTCTGAAAATCGTTCATGGTCCGGGTGACGTGCTCAAACTCAAACGTCAGCGCCGAGACCGGGGAGAGCCGGTATTGCACCGAGCTGCTCAGGTTCATCGTGCGATTGTACCAGAAATCGGTGGTGCGCTTCTGGTCGTAATAGGTGCCGTCGACGCGAAAGAAGAGGCGGTTCGGCACGATCGGCCCGGTGGTGGACGCCTCGACGCGCTGATTGTCGTAAGAGCCGAGCGAGTAGCTGAGAAGCGACTCCGGCGTGGAACGGGGCTTTTTGGAAATATAGTTGATGACGCCGCCCGGCGCGGCGCGGCCGTAGATGGCGGAGGCCGGCCCTTTCACGACCTCGACCCGGTCGATGCTGGAACCGTCCGGAGCCTGCCGGCGATAGAAACCGTTGCGAAAATACGGCGCCAGAAAGCCACGGATGCGCGTGCCGCCGCCGCCGCCGGCATATTTGTCGCCCTGTGCCGCATTGCTGACGAAGGGAATCTGGTCGTCGAGGTCGAACAGGCGAAAATCGTTGAAGAACTCATTCGTGATCACCTGCACCGAGTAGGGCAGGTTCAGGATTGAGCTGGCGGTGCGGGTGCCCGACGTGGTCTCGGTCGCCATGTAGCCAGAAGCCTTGGCCGCGCTGACCGAGAACTCGGGCAGGGCGATGACCTCGCTCTCTTCCGCCACCGGGCGGAGGTCCGCCGCAGTGAGGCTGGAGCGTGAGCCGGCCGCACCGGCCAACGCCAGTCCGCACCATAGAAAAAGGGAACGCCGGGGAGCGAAGCGAAACGACAGGAGTGTCGGAGACATCATGGGATTGGATTCGTGAACCGAAGCGAATTTGCGAAAGCCCTTAGAATTCTGTGACCAGGACCGCGAGCGCGGCGGGTGCCAGAAGGACATCGACCGCGCCGTCCGCGGCTTTCGTCAGCGGAACCGGGCCGCCCGCCGCATCGCGCAAGGTCAGGCTTTTCCACGTCTGCGCGCGTCCTTTGGTCAGCGTCGCGGCGTCGGGCCGCAGGTGAGCGGTCGCGGGATGGGCGGAGTCGTTGAGCAGGACGACAAAGATTTTTTTCTTATCCGTCGCCTCGGCGAGGAGGGCGTCGACGGATGGCGAGCCGGTGGGCAGCTCGGCCCAGCGGAGGGCGGCGGGTTCGCCGAGCACCTTGCCCGGCGCGAAGCCGTAGCTGGCATGCGGACCGACCTTCGGGGTGAAGAACCCGCGCGGAAACGTCACCGCGCCGCCCGAGCGCAACTCCGCTTCGGAGATCAGGTAGTCGGTGATCCAGCCGATCTGCCACCACGCATGGTGCGGATAGGGGCCGGCGCCCCGGTTCATCGCGTTCCAGTAGTAGGAGGCGACGCTGGTGGCGGGATCGACAAACGCGTCCCGGGACCACGCCGCCGCGCGCGCGAAGTCGCGGAAGAGCGGTTCGCCGGTGAGCTGATGCAGGCGGACAAACAGCCCGGCGTGGCTGGCGAGCAAGATGGGGCCGCCGCCGTTGGCGGACCCGAGGCTCGTCCCGTGTTCGTAGCTCAGGCCCTGTTGGCTGATCTGCCAGTCGGGACGCACCAGTTTGCCAACGGTCTTCGGCGTAGCGGTGGCAATCGGGTGGGTGTAGATCGAAGTCAGGTAAAAACGCCCCGTCTTGATCGCCGCGTCCCGATAGCGCGCCTCGCCAGTGATCCCGTGCAAGTCGAGCAGCGCCTGCGCGATCTGCGCAGTCGCGAAATCCTGCGTGAAACGCGCGTCACCGCACACCCCGAGAAAGGCGCCGGCATCCACGCCGTTTCGGACCAGCCAGTCGGCGCCACGACGGGCAGCGGCGAGATATTTCTCGTCACCCAAAATCCGATACGCGACAAGGAGGCCGTAAAAGGTCGGGCGGAAATCGCGCAGCTCGGTGAACATCGGCTTCTGGGTGGCGCGGTCATACGCGACTTCCCAGTGCCCATCGGGATGTTGCCAGGCCAGCAGCCGCTCGGCCCCGAGGCGGAGGCGTTCGCGCAGCTCCGCGTCCTGCGGGGAGAAGAGGAGAATGTTGCCGAGATCGAGCATCGAGTAGTAGGTGAGCGCGACCGGCTCGACGTAGTTGCCCCACTCTTCCGTGAAGCGCCTGCTCTTCGAAAGATAGTATTGGCCGACGGCCGCCCCCTGGAAGAAGCCCGGCTCCTGCTGCTGTTGGACGAGCTTGAAGGAGCGTGCGAAGGGCAGGCGGTCGCGCACGAGCTTCGGGTCGTCGGTGAGCTTCGCGAGCATCCACATCGCACCGTAGTCGGAGTTCTTCATCGCATCCTTGTCGGAGCCGACGACCCCGCCGTTGTAGGCCTGCGCCCCAAGGGTCACGCCGCCAAATTCCTCGGTGCGCCACAGGGACGTCTTGTCGTCGGTCACGTAGCGATGCATGGCCGCGAGCCGCTCGCTGAGCGAGTGTTCGGGGCGCTTGAGTGCGAGGAAATCGTTCAACTTGTAGAGATCGTAGGCGGCGTGCCGCACGATCTCGACCCAGTCGCCCGCGCGGAGCGAGTAGCGGAATGCGAAGGTCCGGCTCTCGCCCGCCGCCAGTTGCGACCCCGCCTCCCCGAGCACCGGATGATAGAGCGTGGGCGCGAGCTGACCCGCGCGGTTCATGTGCGAGAGGCCGAGCTGCCACACGCGGCGGGTGTCGCGGTCCGTCAGCCACGGGTCGGCTCCGGTACCCGGCTCGGCGATGACACCGAGGGTCGCGCCGCTCTTTGCGGTCAACACGGACGCCAGGGTGGACGCCACGCGTTCCCGCGCGAGCACCGGGCGGTCGGGCAGGCCCTGGCCGTACCCCTCCGCGAGCACGAAATCGGGCTGGATCGCCGCACCTTGAAAACACCCGGGCACCACGGCCCACGCGAGTTCGGCCGGGGTCACGGTCGTGAGCGTCGGGGTCGCGAGCGAAAACCAGCCGGCCTTCTTCGCCGTCAACGTGAGCGTGACCCGCACGTCCCCCGGAAACGCCGGGTCGAGCGACCAGACCGCTCGCACGTCGGCGGTGTCGTCCACGTGCGTGAACGCCCACGCGCCGTTCGCCGTGCGCTCCGCGGTCGTGGGATAAAACCGCCGGGCCTCCCCCGCGGTATTGAGCGCCACGGGGGTCCGGACATCGGCCCACTTGGGCGTGAGGTAGTGGTACGCCGGCTCGGGAAACACGCCGCCCGGGCCGGACCAGGGCATCGGTACAGGGGTCTTCACCGGCGCCGTGACCGAGTAGAGCAAGGTGTATTCACCCGACGGAGTCCCCAGCGGGAGGTCGCCGCGCGCGGTACGGACCGCCGCGGCACCGAGCCGCCAGCCGTCCGGCGTCTTTTCCCACGAGAGCCGCGCCGCCGGATCGGACAAGAGCGGAGTCGGTTCGGCCCCCTCCCCCGGCCGGACAAACGAAACGAGGGCGAAGGCGAGGAGGGCGAAACGGCGCGAGGTCATGAGAGAAAGGCGAGAAGCGATGAAACGACGCTTAGAACGAACCCTTCACGCCGGCGGAAATGGCGATGCCGTAGTCGTCGCGCTGATACCGGCGGGCGTAGGCCGGGGTGTTCGGGCCGTAGCGCTCGATGATGAAGGGCACACCGGTGATGTTGCGGGCACCGAGGAAGAAGCCCAGCGACTTGCTGAAACGGTATTCGCCGTCGATGTCCATGGTGAGACGGGGAGCCACGTAGGTGTACGTGCTGGGCTCGGCTGCGCCGCCGACCAGGCCCTGGCGCTGGCGGCCGCGGGAGTTCCAGTTGAGCCGGAGACTGTACTTCGGACGATCAAGGCTGATGCCGTAGTTTTCGCTGCGCCGGATGAAGGCGCTGAAGTCGGACAGCGTGTTGCCCTCGAGGTGGAGCTGGGTGATGTTGTAACGGATGTTCACGCCGCGCGCCCAGTTCGGCAGAAACTTGAGGGGCTGGCGGTAGTTGAACTCCCAGCCGCTGATCCGCGCCGAGCCGGCGTTCTGCAGGGTGGTGATGGTGTAACCGGAATCCCCATACGAGCTGTCGATGCCGTACTGCTCGACGAGTGCGGCGGTGGCGTCGACCGAGCGGCTGCCGAAGAAGTCCTTGATGTCCTTGCGGAACACGCCGGCCGTGACCTCGCCGCCGGTGTCGGGATAGTACGAGACCGCGACATCGTAGTTTTTCGCCGTCCAGGGCTTCAGGTCGATATTGTTGAGCGTGATCGCCTTCGAGGTACCGGCCGGGTCCGGTAGCGTGGTGCCGGGGATGATGTTGGTGTAGTTCGGCCGGGAGAGCGTGTTGGCATAGCTGCCGCGGGCGATGAGGTTCGGAAGGAGGTTGTAGGTCAGGTTCAGGCTGGGATAGAGGTCGCCGTAGTCCTTCGAGACGTGCGTGCCGCGCTCGACGTACTGGAGGCGCGCGAGGTCCACGGCGGTGCCCACGATCTTCACCGGCTGGATGCCCGCCACGTTCGGATTGCCGTCGATCAACTGGCCGGCGGCGTTGCGCTGGTAGGTGCGGCTGATGTCGTTGACGGGCCCGTAGCCATTGTCGCGCGTCCGCTCGTAGCGCGCACCGGCGACGATCCACAGGCGGTTTTTGAAGAGACGGACGTCCATCCGGAGGTACTGGGCGATCACGTCCTCGGTGATGATGTTCGAGTTGAGGGTGTTTTGCTGAATCTCGTACACATCATCGTGCACGAAGTAGTCGGGGTGCGCCTTGTAGAGATCGTAGGCCTTCCACGGGCTGCCATACTGCCAGTTGCCGTTGCCGTAGGGGGCGGGAACCGAAGAGTTGTTCGTGTCGACGAGATCGTAGTTGGACGCGAGGTTGTCGGCGTTGTTGGCGACATGGTCGGGACCGACAAACGTCCACTGGCGGAACGGCCGGCGGGCCTCGGCGATGACGCGACGGACATCGGCGCCGACCTTGAAGAGGACCGGGACCCCCACATCGAAGTAACGGCTGAGGTTGGCGTTGGCGGTCTTGTTCGTGTTGAGGGAATCGACCGGGTTCGTGTTGATCAGCGTAAAGGTGTAGTTGCCGAGGTTGCGGATATCGAGGGGCGCGCCGGTGGCGGTGGTGCCCGAGATATTGTCGGGGCGGTCCGGGTTGTTGCCGGAGAAAAGCAGGCGGACGTTGGTCAGCGCGAAACGCGTGGCCTGCGCCCAGCCGTAGTCCATGTCGCGGAAAAGCCCCTTCGAATGCGAGAGGGAGGCCCCGGCCTCCGACTTCCACACCGGGCCGTTGTGGCGGTACTTGGCGTTGATGACGTAGGTGGCGCGGGCGGCGCGGCGCGTGCTCGTTTGCAGCGTCGAGGTGCCGGTGTTGCCGCCCTGGGTGAAGGTCCGGTCGAACGCCGTCGGCGCGCCGGTGACGAGGGCGTTCGTGTGGTTGTTAAAGAACGCATCGAAGGCGTTCCACGATCCGCCGACGCTCACGACGTCGTAGGGGGCGGGCCGCCAGTCGATGGTCGCGCCGAGCGAATAGCGGGACGTGGACTTCGGCCCCTCGTTGAACTGATAGCTGGTCATCGCGGGATTCGCGAGGGTCGCGGCGCCGGCCGTGCCGGTGTTGCTGGTCGGCGTCCAGTGCGGCTGGGACGAATACTGCTGATTGAAGATGTTCGAATTCAGGCCGGTGAGCGTGAAGCCGAAGTTCTTGCTGACGGGTTTGACGTAGGTGAAGTCGAAGCCCGGCTTGACCTTGCCGGAGCTCTCGCGGCCCGGCCCAGGGGTCTTCGTGAACGACATGAACTGGATGTCCTGCTGGGTCTGGTGGTTCATGCTGACGTAGGCCCGGTAGGTGAACTCCGCCCGGGAGCGTTCGAACGCGCTCTTGCTCACGAGATTCACGGTGCCGCCGATCGCGCTGGCCGGGCTCTCCGGCGTCGGCCCTTTGGTCACCTCGATGCGGGAGACGTTGTTGATCGAAAGCTGGTCGAACTCAAACGTGCGGTTGGCGACGCCCGCGCCGGTGTTGGCCACGCTGAAGCCATCGATGGTCACGCCGGTGCCGGAGGACGGAATGCCGCGGATGGAGACCGAACGCGCGTCGGCGGCCGTGTAGTCGAGTGTGACGCCGGGGAGGAACTTGAGGAACTCACCGACGTTGCCCTCGGTGACGGTGCCGAACTCGTCGGCGGCCACCACGTTCTTGATGTTCGCGGCATAGCGCTGCTCGTTGATCGCGATCGCGTTGGCGTTCGTCTCCTTCACGGCGGCGACGACGAAGGCGTCGAGTTGCACAGCCTCATCCTTGCCCGCTGCCGCCATGGCGCCGAAGGTGAAGTCCTTCGTTACCGTTTGTCCCGCCGACACGGCGACGGTCGCCGTCTGCGGCGGCTGTCCGGTGAACGAGATGCGCACGGTCGCGGTGCCGGCCGGGACGCCGATGAGGCGATACTCGCCGAAATTGTTTGTGAACGCCTGGAGCGCAGTGCCGTCGACGACAACGCGGACATTCTCCAGGTAGGCGCCGCTCACGAGATTGAGGACGCGGCCTTCGATCACGCCGGAGGCGGCGGGCTGCGCGCTCAGTTCCGCGGGCGCCGTGAAGCTGCCCACCAACAGCACCGGTGCCGCCACGGCGGCCAAGAGGGAAAACATCCGACCGAGCATCCGGGCGGAGCGGACACGGATCGGCGTACGGGAAACAAAACGCCGCGCTGGAGCGGTCAGACAACTCGGACGAGGGGTCGGGTTCATAGGCAGGGAGAACACTGAGGGTTTGCGGTCGCCGTCCGAGGGTTTGAGGGTGTCGGCGACCTTGAGGGAGGGAAAGGATTCCGAGATTGCGCCGCAAACGCCACATCGGTGACATCGTTCACCGATGGCCGAAGAAAATGCCCATGTGACGCAGTCCCAGGTCGCCGCCGCCGCCGGCGTGGCCCGGGCGACCGTGTCCTACGTGCTGCGCGACGACCCGAAGATCCCCTCCGCCACGGCGGCCCGCGTGCGGGCGGCGGCCGAGCGATTGGGCTACCGGCCGAATCCGCGCGTCGCGGCTCTGATGGCGCACATCCGGCAGGCGCGGCCGGTCGGGCGCGGCGAACGCATCGCGTTCGTGTGGGTCCATACCACCCGGCGCGAGGCGCAGCAGAACCCTTTTCTCAAGAACGTCTTCGCCGGCGCCCGGGACCGCGCGAATCAGATCGGATTTACGCTGGAGGAATTCTGGACGAACGACCCGGGTATGACCGACCAGCGCCTGGAGCAAATCGTCCGCGCACGCGGGATCGTCGGTGTCGTGCTTTCGCCGGTGACCACGGCCGAGCCGACAATCACGCTCGGGTGGGACTGGCGGCACTTTGCCCCCGCGGTGGTGGGCAATGTCACCTGGACCCCCGAGTTGCACCATGCCGGTCATCACCATTACCTCGGGATGCGCATGGCGCTGCTCGAACTGGCCAAGCTCGGCTGTCAACGCCCGGCCGCGCTCATCGAGCAGGGGACCAACGAACGCGCGAAACGCGCGTGGGAGGCCGCGTTCCTGACCCATCATCCCCGGCCGCAGGAAGCCCCGCGGTTTGTCCGGCTGGTGGGACCGGACGGCCGCGGTGAGACGGCCCCGTGGCTGCGGACATCGGGAGCGGACGCCCTGATCGTGAGCGAGACGGCCCTGCTCGACGCTCCCAGCCTGCGCACGGTCCGCCGCCAGCTCGCGCTGCCCGCCACGACGCTCTACTGGAGTGCCGATGCCCCGCGCGACCTCGGTGGCATCGACCAGTGCTACGACCGCATCTCGGCCCACGCCGTTGACCTCGTGGCCGCGCAGCTGAACGCCAACGAGACCGGCGTCCCCGATCTCCCCCGCATGATGCTGTTTCCCGGCCGCTGGATCGCACCGCAGCTGGCCGCGAAACGGGCCAGGGCCGGCAAATAGCACCCGCCATCGCGCGTCCCTGCGGGAAAATCCTGCTTACGACGGCCGCGATGCGGCCAGCAGTTCGCCCAGCTCCGCGAGGGTCGGCAGCACCAGGTCGGGGGCGCGCTCGGCCCGCGCCGCGTCGGCCGCGGTGGCCTCCCCGGAGAGAACAAGCACGCCGAGGGCATTGGCGCGCTGCGCCATCAGGATGTCGGTGTAGATACGGTCGCCCACCATCGCGACCTGGTCCGGCTGCAGGCCGTGGCGCGCAAGAATGCCTCCGAGCATCGCGGGGTCGGGCTTGCCGAGCACGACATCGGGCGCGCGGCCCGTGGATTTTTCCAGCGCCGCGCAGATCGAGCCGCAATCGACGAACACCGTGGGCAGATCGGTCGGGCATACGAGATCAGGATTGGTCGCGACGTAGGTCTTGCCCTGGTGAATCCACCACGCCGCGCGGCACAGGCGCGCATACGTGAGCGTCATGTCGAAGCCCACGACCACCGCGTCGGGCTCGTCGCTGGCGTCATCCGCCGTGAGCACAAAGCCCGCGCCGGCAAATTCCGCGAGCATGCTCGGCGTGCCGAGCACGAAGAGGCGCTTCGCCTGCGGGTACCGCGTCTTGATGAGATCGATCGTCGCCATCGCCGAGGTGTACATCTCGTCGCGCGTGGCCTTGATGCCCATCTTCTCCAGGTGCTTCAGGTAGTCCGGCACGCTCTTGGAGGGGTTGTTGGTCAGAAACGAATACCCGATGCCCATCTGCTTGAGCCGGGCCAGAAACGGCGGCGTCCACGGAAACAGCGTGCCGCCCTTGTAGATGGTGCCGTCCATGTCGAGGGCGACATGGGCGATGCGGCGGAGGCGTTCGGTGAGGGACGGTGCGGTGGAGGGAAGGACAGAGGAGGCCATTTACGAGGAAGCGGTTTGGTAGCCGTGGGCCTTGGCGGGCCAGGCGAGGATG
>JAPLTR010000586.1 GCA_026398065.1 Verrucomicrobiota bacterium
CGCGCCGCCCAGGTCTCCCTCTCGGCCGAGATCGCCACCGACTACGTCACCTTACGCGCCACGGAGGCGAAGCTCGCCGTGGTCAACGCGACACTCGGGACGCTCGCCGAGAATCTCCAGTTCGCCCAATGGCAGGAGCAGGCCGGTTCCGGCAGCGCGCTGGATACGCAGCAGGCCCTCAGCACACTTGAGCAAACCCGCGCCTCCATCCCATCGCTCGAACTCATCCTGACGCAGACGCGCAATCAGCTCGCCGTCCTTTGCGGGCAGGCACCCGGCAGTCTCGACGCCCTGCTGGCCGGCACCGGCCGCGTGCCCGCCGCCCCGGTCGCGCTCAGCATTGGCATTCCGGCCGAGACGCTCGGCCAGCGGCCCGATGTGCGGGCCGCCGTCCGCACCGTCGAGGCCGCCGCCGCCCGCACGTCCGCCGCGCAACGCGCCCGCTACCCGTCGCTCTCGCTCACAGGCTCGCTCGGCGTCGACGCCCTCCGCGCCGGCCAGCTGTTCTCTCCGGCCTCCTCCGTCGCCAGCGTGCTCGGCAGCCTGAGTGCGCCGATCTTCTCGGCCGATCGGATCAGCCAGACCATCCAGATCCAGTCCGCCGTGGAAAAGCAGGCGCTCATCGCCTACGAGTCCACCGTCCTCACCGCGCTCGCCGAAGTGGAGAACGCCCTCGTCTCGCTCCAGCGCAACGCCGAGCGGCTCGCCTCGCTCGACAAGGCGACCACCGCCGCCCGCGAGTCCTCCACGCTCGCCCATCAACGCTACGAGGCGGGCGCCGTGGACTTCCTCACCGTGCTCGACGCCCAGCGCTCCCTGCTGGCGCTGCAGGAATCCCAGGTCAGCACCGCTGCCGACCTTACCACCGCCCACGTCCAGCTCTACAAGGCCCTCGGGGGCGGCTGGACCAACCTCTGATTTCAAACTTCATGAACGCCCAAGTCCCGCACCCGCCCGCCGATCTCGCCACCCTCCTCAAACAGGGCGGCCCCGGCAAGTTCACCAAGTCCCGCATCATTGTCCTCGCCGCCGTGCTCCTCGCCGGTCTCGGCGGCTGCCTCTGGTGGCGGGCCCAGGCCAACGCCGCCAGCCAGCCGGCGCCTTATATCACCGAGGCGCTGCGCCGTGGCGACCTCAGTCTCACCATCACCGCCACCGGCAATCTCCAACCCACCAACCAGATCACGGTCGGCAGTGAACTCTCCGGCCTCGTGACAGTCGTGAATGTGGACATCAACGATCGCGTGACCAAGGGCCAGCCGCTCGCCCAGCTCGACACGACCAAGCTCAACGACCAGATCGCCAGCAGCCGCGCCTCCCTGAGTTCCGCGCAGGCCTCCGTCGCCCAGGCTTCGGCCGCATTGAAGGAGAAGGAGACCATCCTCGCCCGGCAGGAGGAGCTTCGCCGCGTCAGCGGCGGCAAGGTCCCCTCCCAGGCCGAGCTGGACACCGCCGTCGCCAACACCGGCAGCGCCCGCGCCAGCCTCCGGAGCGCGCAGGCCGCCGTCGCCGTCGCCGAAGCCGGCCTCCGCATCAATGAAAACGACCTGACCAAAGCCGTCATCAAGTCGCCCGTCGACGGCATCGTGCTCACCCGCAGCATCGACTCCGGTCAGACCGTCGCCGCCAGCTTCAGCGCGCCCGAACTCTTCGTGATCGCCGAGAAACTCGAGCGCATGAAGCTCAAGGTCACCGTCGCTGAGGCCGACATCGGCCGCGTCACCGCCGGGCTCGGCTCCACCTTCACCGTGGATGCCTGGCCCGACCGCACCTACCAGGCGACCGTCCAGCGCGTCTCCTACGGCTCCGCCACCACAAACAACGTCGTCACCTACGAGACCGACCTCACGGTCAGCAATGACGACCTCAGCCTCCGGCCCGGCATGACGGCCACCGCCGACATCCGCGTCGCCGAGCGCAAGGGCGTGTTCCTCGTCCCCACCGCCGCGTTGCGCTTCAATCCCGAAAACACTGCCGCCACGTCGGCCGCCGCGAAAAAATCCTTTCTCCAGAGCATCATTCCGATGCCGCCCCGCCGCGCCCCGGAGAACCCTCCGGCCGCGATCGAAAAACTCGCTCCCGGCACCGCCCGCCTGTGGCTCCTGCGCGGGGCCCGCCCCGAGGCGCTGCTCGTGAAGACCGGCCTCACCGACGGCCGCTTCACGGAGGTGTCCGGCGACGGCCTTGCGGAAAATCTCCCCGTCGTCATCCGCGCCAACCCGGTCCAA
Source organism: Verrucomicrobiota bacterium (assembly GCA_026398065.1). Taxonomy (GTDB): domain Bacteria; phylum Verrucomicrobiota; class Verrucomicrobiia; order Opitutales; family Opitutaceae; genus GAS368. Next base: position 2,229 of record JAPLTR010000586.1, read on the forward strand.
CCATGAACCCGCCCGACCCCATTCCGCTCATCGCATTGCACGGTGTGACCAAGACCTACGGCCACGGCGACGCCTCCTTCCAGGCCCTGCGCGGCATCGATCTCGCGGTCAATGCCGGCGAGTTCGTGGCCGTCATGGGCCACAGCGGCTCCGGCAAATCCACCCTGATGAACATCCTCGGCTGTCTCGATACCGCCACGTCCGGCAGCTACCGCTACCAGGGCATCGAGGTCGCGACGCTCGGCATCACCCAGCGCGCGCTGCTCCGCCGCTACGCCCTCGGTTTCATTTTCCAGGGCTTCAACCTCCTCGCCCGCACCAGCGCGCTCGAAAACGTCGAACTGCCTCTGCTCTATCGCGGCCTCCCGCGCAAGCAGCGCCAGGCGATGGCCCGCGATGCCCTCGCCGCCGTCGGCCTGCAGGATCGGATGCGCAACACCCCGGCCGAACTCTCGGGCGGGCAGCAGCAGCGCGTCGCCATCGCCCGCGCCCTGGTCACCGAGCCGCGCACGCTCTTCGCCGACGAGCCGACGGGCAACCTCGACTCCACCACCACCCACGAGATCATGGAGCTGCTCATCACGCTCAACCGCGGGCATGGCATCACGCTCCTCATGGTCACCCACGAGGACGATGTCGCCAGTTACGCGCAGCGCACTGTCCGCGTCCGGGATGGACTGATCGAATCCGACCGCCAGCACGCCGCCTGAATTTCCACCTATGATCTGGAACGCCCTTGCCATCGCCGTGCGGGAAATCCGCCGCAACCTCACCCGTGCCTTCCTCACCGTGCTCGGCATCATCATCGGTGTCGCCGCCGTCATCACCATGGTGACGCTCGGCCAGGCCACCACCCATGCGGTCAAGGAGCAGATCTCCAGCCTCGGCAGCAACCTGCTGATGCTCCGCCCGGGCGCCGGCTTCGGAGCCCGCGCGCCGTCCGCCGGCGTGCCGGACTTCACCGAACTGGACGCGCTCATCATCTCCGAGCAGGTCGCGGGCGTCGCCGCCGTCGCGCCCACCCGCAACGCGTCGCTCAGCACGGTTTACCTCAACAACGCCCGCTCCACGTCCATCACCGGTTCCACCCCGGCCTATTTCCAGATCAACAAATGGAAGCTGGCCGACGGCCGCCTCTTCACCGCCGCCGACCTGCGCACCGGCGCCGCGGTCTGTGTCATCGGCAACACCGTCCGCAAGGAGCTCTTCGGCACCGAAAACCCGGTCGGCGCCAAGATCCGCATCGGCCGGGCCTCCTGCGAGGTCATCGGCCTCCTCGCCACCAAGGGCCAGGCGGGCATGGGCGACCAGGACGACACGATCGTCGTCCCCCTCTCCACGCTGCAGCGCCGGCTCGTCGGCCGCACCTCTGCGCACGACATCAACCAGATCAGCATTTCCGCGGAGGACGGCGCCGACAGTACCGCGCTCATCGCCGACATCACCGCCCTGCTGCGCCAGCGGCGCAACCTGCAGGCGAACCAGGACAACAATTTCAACGTCTTCGACACGCGCCAGATCGCCGACACGCTCAGCTCCTCCACGCGCATGATGACGATGCTCCTCGCCGCCGTCGCCGGCGTCAGCCTCCTCGTCGGCGGCATCGGCATCATGAACATCATGCTCGTCTCCGTCACCGAGCGCACCCGGGAGATCGGCATCCGCCTCGCCCTCGGGGCCACGGCGCAGGAGGTGCTCCTGCAGTTCCTAGTCGAAGCCATCACGCTCTCGTGCGTTGGCGGCCTGGTGGGCGTGTTGCTCGCCCTGGCGCTCTGCTCCGGGCTCTCGCTCCTCATCCAGGTGCCCTACGCCTTCAACGCCCAGATCAACGCCATCGCCTTCCTTTTCTCCGCCGCCGTCGGCATCCTGTTCGGCTTCGCTCCGGCGCGCCGCGCCGCCCGGCTTGATCCCATCGACGCCCTACGGCATGAGTAGCCCCCGTTATGCGCCTGCTCGTGATCGAGGATGAACCCGACCTGCTTCGCAGCCTCGCGGCCGCGCTCCGGGAGGAGGACTACGCCGTCGACACCGCGGCCGACGGCGAGGAAGGGCTCTACAAGGCCCAGGCCGGCATTTACGACGCCATCGTGCTCGATGTGATGATGCCCCGGCTCGACGGCTGGGGCGTGCTCGCCGGCCTGCGCCCAGGTTGCGCCACGCCGGTCCTCATGCTCACCGCGCGCGACACCGTGCCGGACCGCATCAAAGGGCTCAACCAGGGCGCCGACGACTACCTCACCAAGCCCTTCGACATCGACGAACTCCTCGCCCGGCTGCGCGCCCTCATCCGCCGCACGACCGGCCTGACCAGTTCCGTCGTCCACCTCGCCGATCTGACGCTCGACACCGCCGCGCGCCGCGTGACGCTCGCCGGTGCGGAGGTCGCGCTCACCGCCCGCGAATACACCCTGCTCGAATACCTCGTCCTCCACCGGGGCGAGGTCGTCACGCGCACCGCGCTCTTCGAGCACCTCTTCGACGAGAACGACAGCAGCCTCTCCAACCTGCTCGACGTCCACGTCTCCAATCTCCGGAAGAAACTCGGCCGCGACCTGATCGCGACGCGCCGGGGCCACGGCTACTCCATCGCGTGAGCGCCTTCCTCTATTCCATCCGCTGGCGCGTGCAGGCCTGGCACGGGCTGATCCTCTTCGTCGTCATTCTGGCCTTCTGCCTCACCGCCTACCGGCTGGCGTGGGACAACCAGCTCCGGCGGATCGACCGCGATCTCGTGCGGGTCGATCGGGCGCTCTTCCACGCCCTGCTGGCCCGGGACCAGGCCGGGAAGACCGGCCCCGCCGACGACAAGAACCCGCTCCCGCCGGGCCGGCTCATCGAGATGTTGCGCGCCGGGCCTCCCGCCATCCCGGCCGACCAGGCCGCGGTTTTCCGCGGCACCGAGCCGGGCTATGCCTACTTCAGCCTGCGCGATGGCGAGGGCCAGACGCTGCTGGAGTCGCCCAACGTCCCCGCCGACCTCGCATTCCTGCCAGCCGTGCCCGGGGATTTCAGCGAGGAAATCCGCACGCGGGAGGGCCGCCGGGAGTCGCTCCGCAGCGGTCCCGACCGCCTGCGCAGCGTGGTGGGCGTCGATCTCACCCCGGAACTGGAGTCGCTGCATCGCTTCGCCCTCTCGCTGGCCGCCGTCGGCCTCGGCGTCTGGCTGCTGGGCCTGCTCGGCGGGTGGTGGCTCGCCGGCCGCGCCATCCGGCCGATCGAGACGATCAGCCGCACCGCCACCCGCATCGCCGACGGCAACCTCACGGAGCGCATCGACACCACGGGCACCGACAGCGAGCTCGATCAGCTGAGCCACGTGCTCAACCGGACCTTCGACCGATTGCACGCCGCCTTCGAGCGCCAGAAGCAGTTCACCGCCGACGCCTCCCACGAACTCCGCACCCCCGTCACCGTGCTGCTCGCCGAGACCCAGCGCATCCTCAAGCGGGACCGCACGGCGGAGGAATACCGCGCCGTCATCGTCACCTGTCAGGACCACGCCGTCCGCATGCGGCAGCTCACCGAGTCCCTCCTGCTGCTCGCGCGCCAGGAAAGCGCCGGTCCGGCCCAGCCCCGCGAGGCCTGCGATCTCGCGACGCTCCTCGGCGACGCCGCCGCCCGTCTCCAGCCGCTCGCCGACGCGCGCCAACTGCGGTTGCAACTCGATCTCCATCCCGCCCCCTGCCTCGGCGACCCCGCGGCGCTTTCCATGCTCGCCGGCAACCTCGTCGCCAACGCCATCCAGCATCACGACCGCCCGGGAGGATGCGTCCGCCTCGCCTGCGCGCAGCGCGAGGGACGCGCCGTTTGCAGTGTCAGCGATGATGGCCCCGGGATCCCGCCCGCGGACCTGCCGCACATCTTCGAACGATTTTATCGCGTCGACAAATCCCGTACCGGCCGCTCCGGCCACACCGGGCTCGGGCTCGCCATTGCCAAAACCATCGTGGAGAACCACGCGGGCGACATCACCGCGACGAACAACCCCGACCGCGGAGTCTGTTTCTCCGTCAGACTGCCAGGTGCCGATCCATCGCCTTCGTGCGTCAAGGAATCCGGCGGATCAACGGCGGGCTGAGGTCTGCAGCATGCGTTCTTCCCAGCGGCGGCCTACGGGCTGTTCGACTTGGTGCAGCAAGTTGGCTCCCGACCTCCGCGAGGAACTCGTGGAAAGCGATTGCCGCGACCGTGAAACTGGTCGGACGCCGGCGCCGCACTCGCGTGCGGCGCCGGTGCCCGTTCAGTCACGCCTTGAGGAAGGCGAGGAGGTCGGCGTTGAGCTGGTCCTTGCTCGTGTCACCCAGGGCGTGGGTGCCGCCGGGATAGATCTTGAGCGTCGAGTTTTTCACCAGCTTCGCGGCCAGCATGGCCGATGAGCCGATGGGGACGATCTGGTCGTCGTCACCGTGGACGATCAGCGTGGGCACATTGAATTTCTTCAGGTCCTCGGTGAAATCGGTCTCGGAAAACGCCTTGATGCAGTCGTAGGCGTTCTTGTGCCCGGTCATCATGCCCTGCAGCCACCACGAATTGATCAGTCCCTGGGAGACCTTCGCGCCGGGCCGGTTAAAGCCGAAGAAGGGGCCGCTGGCGACGTTGAGGAAGAACTGGGAGCGGTCGGCGAGATAGGCCGCCCGGAAACCGTCGAACACCTCCATGGGCAGACCGCCGGGATTGGACGGCGTCTTGAGCATGATCGGCGTCACGGCGCCCATCAGCACCGCCTTGGCCACCCGCTTCGTGCCATGCCGGCCGATGTAGCGCGCGACCTCGCCGCCACCGGTCGAGTGACCGATCATGGTGACCCCCTTGAGGTCGAGAGCGGTGAACAGCTCGTTGAGGTCGTCGGCATAGGTGTCCATGTTATTGCCGTTCCACGGCTGGCTGGATCGGCCGTGACCTCGGCGATCGTGGGCGATGCAGCGGTAGCCGTGGGAGGCCAGATAGAACATCTGGGCGTCCCAGGCGTCCGCGCTCAGCGGCCAACCGTGGCTGAAGACAACGACGGGGCCGGTGCCCCAGTCCTTGTAGTAGATTTGCGTGCCGTCCTTGGTGGTGATCGTGCTCATGGATTTTTGTGGTGGATTTTTCGGGTTGGGGCCGGGCGAATCCGGCAAAGGGGTGGCGGGGAGGTCGGCGGCAAAAGCCGCGAGCGGCAGGCCGGCGGCCGCGACCATCGCCGCGCTGCCGATGACAAAGGCTCGGCGCGACACACCGGGTTCGGGCTCGAACTGACCTTGGCGGGTTGAATGCAATGGTTTCATGAAGGTGGGCTCCTTGTTGCGGTGGCAGTGGATCTTCTACAGCGGGTGGAGTGAGTACTGATATTAGTATAGGGATTTCTGCCGTGGTATTAGTTCGCTGGCGTCTGACCGATTTTTAATCGCCGGGTCCGGATCGCAACAGGTTGACGGCAGGGCCGTAGAGGCCGTCGCGCGCACTCTCGCGCCACAAAAAGTCCCAATCCGCTGTCAGCGTCACGTCGTTGCGCGGCTTGAGTTCGACGGACGGGTGGACATCGAAGAAATTGGCGGGACCGATCAACGCGCTTTCGGCGAAATAAGCCCCGCGCGGAAAGAGCGCGTTGAAGGTCTGTAGCTCGGCCCTGGCCGGATCGCGGTCGCCGCTGGCAATGTCCGCCTTCAGCCC
>JAPLTR010000250.1 GCA_026398065.1 Verrucomicrobiota bacterium
CAGACTGTAGTTGAACGTTGGATGCGGAGCCGCGTCTGACCTGGGTAATATGATGGGCCAGCATGATGGGCAAAAGGCGTTGTTCAGCTACGGGGTCGATCTGGAGCGGCGGGTGCGCGCGGATCACCCCCTGCGGCGGGTCAACGCGATGATCGACTTTACCTTTGCGCGCGCCGCGGTGGCGCACACCTATGGGGAGAACGGCAACGTCTCGGTCGATCCGGTGGTGCTGTTGAAGCTGATGTTCCTGCTCTTCCACGAGAACGTGCGCAGCGAGCGTGAGCTGGTCCGGCGGCTGCCGGAACGATTGGACTGGCTGTGGTTCCTCGGCTACGGTCTCGACGAAGAGGCGCCCAATCACAGCGTGCTGTCGAAGGCCCGCGCCCGCTGGGGTGGCGAGCTGTTTGAGGAGTTGTTTGTGCGCACGGTGCGGCAGTGCGTCGAAGCCGGTTTGGTCGATGGCGCCAAGGTGCATCTCGATGGCAGCCTGATCGACGCGGACGCTTCACGGGATAGCGTGGTCAAGGCCGACGCCGAGACGATCGCGCGCATCCGTGCGGCGTACGGCGCGCAGGAGCGCAAGCTGGACGAAACGAAACCGTCCTCGGCGCGGTGCGAGACCAACCTGAAGCTGGTCAGCACGACCGATCCTGACGCGCCCTGCGTCTCGAAGGGGCCGCAAAGCGGTACGGCGCGGCCGCGGTACAAGCACCACCGGATGGTGGACGACAAAAAGGGCGTCATCACCGCGGTGGTCACGACGGCAGGCGACGTCGCCGAACCGGCGCAGACCACGCCCTTGCTCGCCCAGCACCGAGCGAACACCGGCAAGGAAGTCATGGCGGCGGTGGCCGACCGGGGTTACGGTACCGTGGAAAACTACTGCGACCTGATCGCCCAGGGCGTGCGTCCGCACCTCTCGCCGATGCAGCCGGCCGGGCACAAGAGCGAAGGGCTGTTTACGAAAGAGGACTTCCACTACGACGAAGCCGCCGATGTCTATATCTGTCCGGTCGGCCAGCGCCTGAAGCCGAGACGGTTCCACCAGCGCCGGCAGATGACCGACTATGTGGCGGACAAGAAAGTCTGCGCACAGTGTCCGCTGCGCGGCGAGTGCACCAAGAGCAAAACCGGCCGGTCAATCGCGCGGCACTGGAAGGAGGCCGAGCTTGAAGTGGCGCTCGCCTTCGCGCGATTGCCCGAGGCGCAGGCAGATCGTCGTCGCCGTCGTCACCTGATGGAAGGCAGTTTTGCGCACGCGGCCAACCGCTATCACTTCAAGCGCGCCCGCTGGCGCCGCCTCTGGCGCCAACAAATCCAAGACTGGCTAATCGCGGCCGTGCAAAACGTCGCCCTGCTCTGCGGCGGTTTAGGCGCCGGGGTGACCGCCAAGCCGCGGCCAAGCCCGAAAGTCCGCCGGTCGGCGGCGCTTTTTGCCTTCCGTCGCGTTATGGCAGACCTACGCGTCCCCGTCCTCGCACCCTGGTGGCGGGGCACTCATCGCGCGCTCGTCGCCGCGTAGGGAGTTTGTTGTTACATGCGCGACTCCGGCCGGCCGTACCCACCCTTTGGGCAACAGGCCCTTAAGGGCCGTACCCACCCTTTGGGCAACAGGCCCTTAAGGTTTGACAAAATTTGTCTCGAACGAAGCTATAGCCAGATTTGTCAAATCTTAAGGGCCTGTTGCCCAAATGGAGAAACCGCCGGATTGCATGAAAGCGAGTCGCGGAATTCATTGGTTCATCGCGCGGACTTTTCCTGCCGGTGCCTCTTTTTCGGGAAATCAGGGTTTGGACAACAGGCCCTTAAGACCCGCCCCCTCTTCTGCCCCCACCACAGGCTCGGTTTGCTTGAACACCTCCCGCAGCGCCGTCTCGTGCTCCCGCCAGAACTGCCACAGGCTGTTGTGATCTGGCTGGATCAGCGTCGCCAGCCACAACAACGATAGGTGTTCCCGGCAGGCCGCCTCCAGCTTGCGGGTCGGACGGATGCGCTGCAGGTAGCCGTACAGCCAGATCGTCAGCAGCAGCTCCGGCGCATACGCCGGCCGGCCTTCCGCCCCTTCGCTCTGCCCGAGCCCCAGCGCCGGCAAATCCAGCTCGTCCACGAACCCCCGGATAAACCGCGCCGGATGATCCGCCGGCACCCACTTTCCACCGCCAGCGGCAGCAGGAATTGCTGCGTGTCGTCAGGCTTGATCTGTTTGGCCTGACGTTCCCCACCCCTCCTCGTTTCTAGTTTTGAGACACTCTCTGAATTGACCCCTACAATGCCGACGAACCCAAGCGTAGGCGAAATCATGCGACTACCAATGGCCTCCGGCGCAAACGCCATGATCGCGGTTGCGTCTCGAAGCGGCGCCGATGGACCACCCCGATTTGAGGGAGCACCCGCCGCCCGCCCCAATTTGCAGGTTTGCCAAACCGCCTTTCCTGCGTTGTTCCTCCGGGGTCTTTTCCCTCACTCTGATCCATGCGCAGCTTCTTCTACCTCGCCCTCCTCGGCGTCCTCCTCGCCACCGTCGCCATCGTTGTGCGCTCCGGCATCCTCGCCCGCAAGGACCCCGGCCGCCCCATCAACGCCACCATGCGCGAGGCCATGAACGCCAGCCAGCCCCAGCTCAGCGGCGAGGACGCCAAGCTCATCGACCAGACCTACGGCAACGCCCGCAAGACCCCCTCCGGCCTGCGCTACGTCGTCCGCAACCCCGGCACCGGCGACGCCACCCCGCGGATCGGCGACGAGGTCATCGCCCACTACGCCGGGCGCCTCCTCGACGGCACCCCCTTCGACAGCTCCTATCAGCGCGGCGCCCCCTTCACCTTCCGCCTCGGCACCGGCGCCGTCATCCGCGGCTGGGACGAGGCCTTTCAGGGCATGAAGAAGGGCGAGAAACGCACCCTCATCATCCCCCACTGGCTCGGCTACGGTGACAAGGGCTCCCCGCCCAAGATCCCCGGCAAGGCCACGCTCATCTTCGAGGTCGAGCTGCTCGACTTCCGCTGAGCTTCAACGGGATCGCCGCCCCGGGGTGACGGGCGAAATCGGCCGCGCCGTCCTCAGGCGGGAGCGGTTCGCCGCCGGATCTTTCAGGACCACCGCCCGTCGGACTCGTCGCCGCGCCCAAGCAAAGGTCCGGGGACAGATCTCCGCGCCGTCCGCCTTTACGCACCTCGACTCCCGCTCGTCCGCCGACATAAGGGGGTTTTCGCCGCGAGCGCCGTTACCCCGGAGCAAGCCCGTCGTCATAGCGCGCGGATTGGTCGCGGCCGGTGCCGCGCGGCAATTCACAGGCTATTTATCGACGCCGGTTTGCCTCTTTAGTTCAGCACCTTAGCCTGCACCACTCCGCCCCACCACTATGAAAAACTGGTTTCTGGAACTATGCGGCAGCCCTTTCATGCCGCATGGCCAATGCTACCTCTGGGATCCTCTCCTCGTCGGCCTCCACGTCGCCTCCGACGCCCTGATCGCCCTCGCCTACTTCTCGATCCCACTGCTCATCCTCTTCTTCCTGCGCCAGCGCCGCGACGTCCCCTTCCCCGCGCTGTTCCTGATGTTCGGCGCCTTCATCGTCGCCTGTGGCACGACCCACCTGCTCGAGGTCTGGACCGTCTGGCAGCCCGTCTACTGGCTCAGCGGCGGCGTCAAGGCCGCCACCGCGCTCATCTCGCTCGCCACCGCCGTCGCCCTCGTCCGGGTGATCCCGGCCGCCCTCACCCTCCCCAGCCCCGCCGACCTGCACCGGCTCAACACGGAACTTGAGGACCGGGTCGCCGAGCGCACCGCCGATCTCACCGCCGCCAACGAGCAGCTCCGCGGCGAGGCCGCCCAGCGCGCGCACGCCGAGGACGAGATCCGCCGCCTCAACCTCGCCCTCGAACAGCGCGTCGCCGAGCTCCAGACCCTCTTCGACCTCATGCCCGTCGGCGTCGGCATCGCCACCGATGCCACCTGCACCCGCATCAAGACCAACCCCGCCTTCGCCGCCATCCTCGGCCTCCCCGCCGACGCCAACGCCTCCCTCACCGCGCCGCCCGAGCAGGCCCCGCAGGGTTTTCGCATTTTCAAGCACGGCCGCGAGCTCCCGCTCACCGAGCTCCCCATGCAGCGCGCCACCGTGCAGAACACCCCCATCCACGACTTCGAGGAGACCGTCGTCCGCAACGACGGCACGCAGATCGAGCTCCTCGTCCGCGCCGTGCCGATCCGCGACGAGGCCGGCGAGCCCCGCGGGTGCGTGGCCGCGTTTCAGGACATCACCGCCACCAAGCAGGCCGCCCAGGAGCGCCTCGAATTCGAGCGCCGCCTGCGCGAGGCCCAGAAGCTCGAGAGCATCGGCGTCCTCGCCGGCGGCATCGCCCACGACTTCAACAACCTCCTCACCGGCGTCCTCGGCTACACCAGCCTCGTCCGCCACAATCTCGCGGCCACCGAGGTCCAGGCGAAACGCATGCTGGAGACCGCCGAGGAGTCCGCCCGCCAGGCCGCCGAGCTGTGCAAGCAGCTCCTCGCCTACGCCGGCAAGGGCACCTACCGCATGACGTCGGTCGCGCTCAACGACGTCGTCGAGCACTCCGTCCCGCTCCTCCGCCTCCCCCTCGGCCCCGCCACCTCCCTGCGCCTGGAACTCGCGGAGGACCTGCCCGAGTGCCGCGGCGACGCCGCCCAGCTCCGCCAGGTCCTCATCAGCCTGGTGACCAACGCCGCCGAGGCCATCGGCGACGAGACCGGCACGGTCACGCTGCGCTCCCAGCGCGCCCGCCTCGACGCCGCCGACCTGCCCGCCCTCGTCGCCGGCCACCACCTCAAGGCCGGCGAATGCCTCTGCCTCGTGATCGACGACACGGGCACCGGCATGACCCCCGCCACGCTCGCCCGGATCTTCGAGCCGTTCTTCACCACGCGCTTCATCGGCCGCGGCCTCGGCCTGCCCGCCGTGCTCGGCGTCGTCCACGGCCACGGCGGCGCGCTCCGCGTCACCAGCGAGCCCGGCCGGGGCACCACCGTCTTCCTGTATCTGCCCATCGAATACGTCGGCCTGGTCCCGCCCGAACCCGACCCGCGGGAGCCGGCCGCCGCCGCACCCCGCCGCAGCGGCTACAGCATCCTCGTCGTCGACGACGAGCCCACCATCCGCGCCTTCGCCACCGAGGTCCTGAACAACGCGGGTTACCGGACCGCCATGGCCGGCGACGGCCAGGAGGCCGTCGACCTCGTGCGCGCGCGCACCCTCGCGTTTGACGCCGTCCTGCTCGACCTGAGCATGCCGCGGCTCGACGGCGAGAGCGCCCTGCTGGCCCTCCGCCTGATCGACCCGGCGCTGCCGGTGGTGCTCATGAGCGGCCACAGCGAGCGCACGGTGGCCCAGCGCTTCGTCGGCCGCGGCGTCGCGGAGTTTCTGCCCAAGCCCTTCGCCGCGGACGACCTCGTCGAGCGCATCCGCTCCGCCATCGCGCGCGGCAACGGGCCGGTCCCGGAGGACCGCGGCTATTCGTGATAGCGCGTCAGCGGCGCGCTCAGGCGGTCCAGCAGGCCGGGGTCGAAGAGCCGCCACTTCGGCGCCCCCTTGTCGTCCGTCTGCGTGATCGCGAGCCCGGCGGCGAGCAGCGCGCCCTGGGCCGTCTGGCGCACGAGGCCGGAGAGGCGCGGCTTCTTCGCGGGGCCGGCTTTGGCGAGGGTGAGCGACGACTGGACGGCAGAAAGGATACGGCGCGGCATACGGGCTTTCCAAGACCGACCCGCGCGCCGTTTGCTCCAAAAATATTTACCGGCTGGATTTTTTCCGCGAAACTTTTCGCGTCCGTCACAATCCGATCAGGCTCCCGTTGCGCTTGATCCAGTGTTCCGCGTCGCGCCAGCCCGGGCAGACCTCCTCGACCCGGGCCCAGAACCGGTCCGAGTGGTTCATCTCCCGCAGGTGCATCAGCTCGTGGTAGATGATATAGTCGCGCACGAAGTCCGGCGTCTGCACCAGACGCCAGTTGAGCGAGATCGTGCCGTTGGCCGAGCACGAGCCCCAGCGCGAGCGCTGGTTGCGCACCGTCACGTGCTTCACCTCCATGCCCGTCACCGCCGCGAGTTCCCACGTGCGGCCGGGCAGTTCGATCTTCGCCCGCCTGGCGAAATGAGCCTCCAGGGTCGGCCGCAGGTCCCCGTCGAGCCGCGACACGCGAAACACATCCGCCGCGAGGCATACCTGGGGCTTCTCGCCCTCCGCCGCCACGCGGACCGCCGTCATCTCGCCGCGCCAGAGGACATGCGTGCCCACGGTCCACACCTCGGCACCGCGCGGCCGCTTGGCCTGCCGGGCCCGGGCGCGCTCCAGCCAGTCGCGGTGCTGCTCGACGAAGCGGAGTGCCTCTCGCTCCGAGCCGCGCGCCGGGATCGTCGCGACCGCCGTGCCGTCGCGCCGCAGGGTGAGCCGGTAGTTGTTCGCCCGCAGGCTGCGCTCGAACACCACATCGCCATGCGTGGCGACGACGGCCTTGGTGACCGCGCGGACGGGCCGCGCCGCGACCGGCGGCGTGCGGTGCACGCCCACCGCGGGCGTGAAAAATCCAAACAGGTCCTGTTGTCGCTCCTCGCTCACGTGCCGCCCAGTGAAACGATTCCCCCGCCCAGCGCCAGCGCGTTGTGCAATCTTCCCAACCGCCCGGATTTCTTACAGGAGGAAACGGAGCAAACGGAGAGCCGAACCCAACGCGTACCGTCCCTCCGTCTTCTTCTCCGTTTCCTCCGTTACCTCCTGTAAAATGGATCGATGCCTTTGTTCGGCATCCGTGTCCATCCGTGGTTAAAAAATTCCGGCCTCATTTCTGCTTTTCCCGCCGCATTCGCCACGCATGCCACACGGTCGGCACCTCGCCCTCATGCCACGGCACCAGCACCGCGATCATGATCTCTTCGACGCCGCACAGCACCAGCAGCGTCATGGCCGCGTGAAACGGCACCGCCGACCACTCGGCCAGCAGCGGGATCATCGAGAGCCCGCAGGCCACCGCCAGGACCTTCGAGGCCCACGTGTGGTAGCATGGCGCCCGCCCCAGCCGCACAAAGCCGTACACCACCACCGCGAAAAACGCCACGAGCCCCACCGTCACCCAGACGAGTTCGCGTTGCATGATCGCGGGCCACAGCAACGCGATGCCCGCGATGCCTGTGATCATCGTCAGGTAGTCGGCAAAGCTGTCGAGTTTCCGCCCCAACTCCGACTGCGCCTTGAACCGCCGCGCGAGATAACCGTCGAGCGCGTCCGTCAGCAGCCCCGCGATCAGGAGCCCGATGAACCAGGCCTTCAACCCGCCCATCGCGGTCAACAGCACAGCCGGCATCAGCACGATCCGGGTCGCGCTGAGGAGATTGGGCACATGGGAACGGCGACTCACGGGCGCGAGCCTCGCCGCTGTTTCAGAGCCGCACAAGCTCCCAGCTCACGATCTTCCCCTTCGCCACCGTCAGCCACGCGAAGCTCGGCGGCGTCCCGCGCGGACGCGAGACACAGCCCGGGTTGAACCAGCGCACGCCGTCGATGACCTCGTCGCGCGGCACATGCGTGTGCCCGTGCAGGAGCGCCTGCACCCCCCGGGGCGCATGCGTCGGCGGAATATGCGTCAGGTAAAACGTCACGCCCTCGCGCTCCAACTCGAGCGCCCACGGCCAGCGCTCATGCGAATCGCAGTTGCCCCGCACCACCGTCAGCGGCGGCCCGAGCATTTCAAACTCCACGAGCACCGACGGCTCGCACACATCGCCTAGGTGCCACAGTTCGTCCGCCCCCTTCAGCCGCTCCACCAGGGTCGGCGGATAACGGTCGTGCGTGTCGGAAAATACAGCAATGCGCATGGAGTAGGTCCCTCCAGCCTCGCCGACGAACCCGGCGGATTGCAATCCCGCGTGAACGAGGCTGGATCTCACCCTCTATTCAAATACGGGAACTTCGCCCTCCGGCTTCCGATAGCCCGCGAAAGCCTGTTTTTCCAATTTCCCCATCATATCCGCCGGAGGCTCAAACTCCAACGCCTTCCAAGTCGCGAATGCCGCGGCTGCGCCGACTGCAGTCGGATTGGTGTCTGTGCTCAAACCTTCGATCTTGGTGATCCGAACCTCGCAGCTCGGACGGTTGGCGATTTTCAATGCGAACAAGACCCCTGCTTTAGCTCCCGCCTTCCAGTCATCATAACCGACGGCAGGAACTTCTTCGATATATCCTTGGGAATAGAATCCCCTGCCGCTGCAGGCAAATTCCACCGTCAAACGCGAATCGCTCGCCTCAAGCTCAACCGCAACTTCAGCAAATATGCAGAGGCCATTCTTGGCGCGCGCGAACTTAAACGTCGCATCCTTCATTCAAAACACAGGCTGCACACCTATAACAACCGCCCCGGCTGGTAGTCCGCGGAGCCCTTGTATTTCTTCGCGAGCGGCTTCACGTCCTCTACGAAGGCGTCGACCTGGTGCGGGGCGGCGCCGACGAAGCGGGCGTTTTCGGAGAGGATCGCGACGAGCGCCTTCTTGCCGAGGCCGATGCGCTTGTCGGTCGCGAGGCGCGTGAGGAGGTCGGCGTCGCCGCCGGAGCGCAGGGCCTTGGCCGCGGCGAGCGCGTGCTCCTTGATGGCCTCGTGCGCCGTCTCGCGGCCGGCGCCGTGCTTGACCGCCTCCATGAGGATCGTGGTCGTGGCGAGGAAGGGCAGGTTGCGCTCGTTCTCGGTGTCGATCGCGGCGGGGAAGACCTCCATCTGGCGCAGCACCGTGAGGTAGGTTTCGAGCAGGCCGTCGATCGCGAAGAACGCGGCCGGCAGCGCCACGCGGCGGACCACGGAACAGGAGACGTCGCCCTCATTCCACTGGTGGCCGGCGAGCGCACCCGTCATCGTCACGTAGCCCGAGAGGATCGTTGAAAAACCGCAGATGCGCTCGCAGTTGCGGGCGTTGACCTTGTGCGGCATCGCCGAGGAGCCGACCTGGCCCGCCTGGAAACCCTCGGTGAGCAGGCCCGCGCCCGCCATGAGCCGGAGCGTGGTCGCGAAGCTCGCCGCCGCCGCGCCGAGCTGGTGCAGCGCCGTCACGACCTCGAAGTCCAAACTCCGCGGATACACCTGGCCGACGGCCCCGAGCGAGGCGTGGAAGCCGAGGTGCTTGATCACGCGCGACTCGAGCTGGTCCACCTTGGCGGCGTCGCTGCCGAGGAGCGTGAGCTGGTCGAGCTGCGTGCCGACGGCGCCCTTGAGGCCGCGGACGGGATAGCGCTCCAGCAACTCGTCGATGCGCGTGAAGGCGAGCTGCAGCTCCTGGCCGAACATCGCGAGGCGCTTGCCGAGCGTGGTCGGCTGCGCGGGGACGTTGTGCGTGCGGCCCGTGATCATCAGGTCACGATGCGACTCGGCCTGCTTGGCGAGGGCGAGCAGCGCGGCGGCGGCCTTGAAGCGAACGAGTTTGAGCGCGCTGAAAATCTGGAGCTGCTCGACGTTTTCCGTGAGGTCGCGGCTGGTGAGCCCGAGGTGGATGAACTGGCGTTTCGCGAGGTCGGAAAACTCCTCGATGCGCGCCTTCACGTCGTGGAGGGTGACGCGCTCGCGTTTCGCGATGGCGGGGAGGTCGATGGCGCCCTTGACGCGCTCGTAGTCCTTGATCGCCTCGGCCGGGATCGCCACGCCGAGATCGCGCTGGGCCTTCATCACGGCGATCCAGAAATCGCGCTCGAGCGCCACGCGCCCGTGCTGCGACCAGATGTCTTTCATCGCGCCGGAGGCATAGCGCTCGGCGAGGACGTTGGGAATGGAGTCGGCGGAGGAGGCGTTTTCGGGTTGGGCGTTCACGGCAAAAGCGAGTGAGTAAGCCCCCGGCGCCTCTGATGGCGAACGGAAAAAAACGGGGCTCGCTTCATGCTCGGCTGCGAGGTGTCACCGACCCTCCACGGGCGCCCTTTCGGATTGCGCCACGCGAAGGGTGCGGCTGGATTAAAACCTCGATGAAGGGAAAACGGATTGCCCGGGGATTGGTGGCACTTGCCGTTCTGACGGTATCCCTCGTCGCAATCGCCAACGTCTACGACTATTTCGCATTTCGGAGCGCCTTGGCGAGAGTCGAGCAACTGACCGATGCGGACAAACTGGAGATCGGCGACTTTTACCTAAACGCCAAAACCGCTCTCCGCTTTTCAGGGGAAGACTCGCCCGCCCCGCTTAAGCGACTCAAACCGGTCAAGGGAAACATCTCTCCACGTTTTCATGACGGCGACGTATTGCTCTATGAGCGCGGAGAGATCTACCTGTGGCTGCGGATCGCTACCTCGCCTAACAATCAGCAAATTCTCTATTTTACGAATTCCGCCCGGTCACAGAAGGCCAGGAATATCTGGCACCGGAATCCTGAATTCATTCGCCGCGTTTCCCCGTCAGGGCGGCGGGCCACCGTTTCCCGCTGGGACATGTCCGACTGCCGGAGATGGATCGTCCTCGATGACCGGATCATGGTCGTGGACGTCTCCGGCAGGTCCGGCGGTGAAGATATCATCCAGGCCACCGCTAAACTGGAGCCCGAAGGCCTCCGCCAAATTTTGGAGCTGATCGACTCGACCAAAAAGAAGGCGGGCGGCATGGACTTCCGAACCGAGGGCATGGACGGACTCCAGCTCTATATTACCTTCAATCCTGACGGCAGCGGTGGTCAGGAAGGCATTTCCATCAGCAATGCCCAGGTGCCCGAGGTGACGCCATTGCTCGATCTCATTTCTCAACTCGGGCCGAAGGAGTATCCCATTGAATTCGACAGGATTGTTTCACAAGACGACCGGTTTCCGAAGGCGCCCATCATACGCCGAAGCTTGCGGGAAAGGGAAAAGCTGGACTGGCCCGAGCCAAAAACACCGTGGTGGTGTGTCTGGAGAAAGCTGGTTTACTGAGCCGTCCCAGGCGAAAGCATCCCCGGCCGGCCTTCCACGAACGCGAAGACATCGTAGGCCAGCGCCGTCGCGGCGGCCATCAGGACGTGCCAGACCGCGTGCGCCTGGACCGGGCTTTCCGGCGCGCAGAAACAGCGTCCCACGCGGTCGTTGAGCTGACAGAAGACCGCGGCCCCCACGACGGCCACGAGCAGGCCCACCCGAGCGAGCGGCAGACGGAGGCCGGGGCGGGCTTTCACGGCTCGCAACAGGCCCACGACGGCCAGGGCAAACACGGCGGCGATGCCGAGGATCGTCGTGTAGGTCGAATCGAAGGGTTTTACACCGGCGATGCGGACGTCGTTGCGGAAAAACGCCGCGGTCATCGCCAGCGCGCCACCGATGAACCCGATCGCCAGATCACGCACACGCGTCCGTTTTTGCTCCGCGTCGGGAAGCGTCCCGCTCCCGGCGACATAGCCGTGGCAGCACAGGGCAAACGACACCCAGCCCATCGTCGCGACATCGAGGGAGCGCCAGGACGGCAGCAACGACGCATGATACAGGCCGCTCCCGATCCCGAGACCGACCAGGGCCGCGGCGAACAGCCGCGCGAAGACGCGGCGGTCATGCACCCAGATGAGCGCGCCGACGAAGACGAACGCGAGGTTGCTCCACGTGTCCTGCGGCTCGCGGATGATCGCCGCCGCCACCCGCTCCTGATAGACGACCGTGAGCGCGTTCTTCACGGCGGGCGAAACCGAGGCCGCGGTGAGCGCCTCGCACTGCGCCTTGGGAAACTCCGGCGGACCCCACGCAAACCGCCCCGTGGCGAAGGACACCGCGAGCGCGACTGCCAGCGCGAGGGAGAACGTAAAGGCCGTCGCGCGGAGCCAGGAGCCTCGGCTCATGCTCATTGTCAGAAGGCGCCGTGCTTCAGGCGGCCAGGCAACGCACGGCCAGCTCGCGCAGGACTTCTTCCTGTTCGTGCGGGCGCTGGACGATCTCCTCGAAGGCCACGATGAAATCCTGCTGGTTGTCGATCAGGCGGCGCAGGGTCGGGAGCTTGGCGCTGCCCGCGAGCTTGCCGACGTACCATGCGTTTTGGGAAAACAGATTGTACGAGCTCTTCTCGGTCGCGCCGACGAATTTCGCGGCGTCGGCCGCCTCGAAGAAATCGCCCTCGGCCGTGTTGGCCGTGAGCTCGGCGACGTGCGCCTCCTCGATGGCCGCGCCCTCTCCGGCGTAGGTCGCGAGCTTGCGCGTCTCCTCGACGAGCAGGCGGGTGTTGGCGCCGACCTTGGCGAGAAGGAGTTCGATGGCGCCGGGGGCAAACTTCGCGCCGAGGGACTGCGCCTCGGCGAGCACGACGCCCGCAAGGGCCTCGCCCGCATTCTCGCCGTCGCCGCCCGCGAGCGCGAAATCGGCGTTCTTCTCGCACCACTTGGGAAACGAGCGCCGGCGGTCCATCGGCGCCGCGGTGATTAGGACGGCGGTCTCGTCGGGATTGATCGCCTCGAG
>JAPLTR010000916.1 GCA_026398065.1 Verrucomicrobiota bacterium
CCTTGACCTCGCGGGCGAGGTAGTAGGAGCCGATGACGAAGACCGCGGAGACGACCTGCGACCCGATGGTCTCCCAGGTCGGGTAGACGCCGAACCACAGACCGGCCCAGTACGGCAGGTCGAGGTCCAGCGGCGTGATCGGCATCCAGCCGGTGCCCTGCATGGTGCGCGCCGTCTGGCCGACCATGACGACGAGGACGAACCCGATCATCACGCCGGTGACGACGAGCATCTTCTTGTAGGGCAGCTTGCGCTGCAGGGAGAAGGTGACGACGGCGACGGCGGCCGTGAGGATCAGGCCGAGGCCGGCGCCCTCGACGACGGCGGCGGTGCCGGCGCTGCGCTGCAGGGACTGCAGGAAGAGGACGGTCTCGAAGCCCTCGCGGTACACGCTCGTCAGGCCGAGGAGGCCGAGGCCGAGGACCTGGGCGGAGAAGAACCCGACCTTGTCCATCTTCTCGATCTTCTTGCGCTGGCGATGGAACTTGCCGATCCACTCGCTCCAGTACACGCGGTGGAAGAACCAGTTGGTGATCAGCAGCAGGACGCCCGCGGTTGGCGGAGTCGCCGAGCGTCGCGGCGGCGTCGCCCAGGCGCTTGTCGAGCTGGACCCGCGTCTCGCGGATCTCCCTGCGCGGGGCACGATCGGCGATCAGGGTCGCGAGGCCGTCACGGTCGTCGGCGCCGAACCAGATGAGGCCCTCGACGGTGAGCGCGAGGCCCTGGTCGAAGGACTTCAGGCGGCGCTCCGGGCCGAACTCGAAGAACGCGTAGGCCTCGAGGCGCGCCTGCTCCGCCTGGCGGTACTGCCCGGCGCCGACGGCGGCCTCCATGCGGTCGAGCGTCAGGGCGATGAGGTCGTAGTCCGACTCGTCGGTCGGCTCCGTCCACTCCCCGGGCATGATGTCCCGCAGCCCGTCGTCGATCCGGTCCTCGACCTCCTCGACGTCGCCGGCGGTCGGCACCCCCTTGGTGGAGGTGGCGGCCTGGTCGACCATCTTCCCGAGCGTCTCGAGGTCCGCCTTGGCCTTCAGGGTCGCGGCGCGACCCCGGCGGGTCAGCTGGTCCTGGAGGTCGGCGAAGGCGGCGATTTCAGCATCGCGCGCGAAACCATCGAAGACACCAAGGAGTCGCATGGCGAACTGTCTCTCGTCGATGGTTATCTCGGCGGGCAAGTCGTCACCAAAATCAACCTGCGTAATTATTTGTTGTGGTTTGAAAAACATATTCCGCTGGTGCAACAGGAAGGCGTGCGCGTCATCAATGCGACCGAAGGCGGCGCGAAAATTCATGCGGCCACGCAGATGACGCTCGCCGCGGCGACGGCGCAATTTCTCGGCGATCCGCTGCCGATTCACGAAACCATCGCCAAACTTGCCATCGCCAAACCCTTGGATACATCGCTCCTTTTGCACAAGTTGGATCGCACGCAAAAAGCGCTGTTGGAATTGATCAAATACACGCACGACGGTAAAAAATACGCTTCGGAGGTTTTTGAGCTTTTAGGGCGCGCCAACAAACCGGTCGAAAAAATCAATCAGCTTGTCCACAAAATCGATCGGCTGGAAAAACGCATCGCGAAGATTGCCGCCGAGTACGATCGATTGCTCAGCGCCGTGGCGGGTAAGGATTTGTTTGCGTTGCAGACGATCTTCAATTACGAAGGTCTCTCGACCGAGGAATCGTTGCGGCTGAACATGCGGCAGACCGCCACTATGTATCAAGGGTTGCAGCACGCCGCGCAAAACATACGCAAAAAGCTCACCCAACTCGCGGAAATTGTCGCTGAGGCTGAAGAACCGACGGAGTAGCTCGATTTACAGATCCAAATCGACGATCGTCACGCCATCGCCGCCTTCCCCTTGCTTTCCAGGACGCCACGATTTGGCATAGGGGCTGCTCTTCAGATATTGGCGGATCGTTCGTTTGAGCACGCCGGTGCCGTGTCCGTGGATGACCGCAATCGACGGAATGTTCAAACGAACGGCCTGGTCGAGAAATTGTTCGGTCTCCAGCAGTGCGTCGTCGGCCATCTGGCCGCGCAAATCGAGCCGCAGCAAGTTGCCTTCCGCTTCTTCCGAAATCACGATCGCCCCGCCATAGGCGTTTTTCTCAACCGACGCCGGCGGCGGCGTTTGCGTGATGCGGCGCAAACACTGGGCCTCGGGCACGGTCATTTTTTTCTCGCGTAGCTGCACTTTAACGCGGCTGCGATGATCGGGCTTTTCCATCAAAATCGCCGTTTCGCGAAAATCACGGAGGAATATCGCCTCGCCCACAGCGACGAGCGACCAATCCTCGATCGGCGTCAAGTCGGGCGGCAATGGTTCCGGTTCGGCGTGGGGTAAGACTTCCGCCG
>JAPLTR010000858.1 GCA_026398065.1 Verrucomicrobiota bacterium
GAGACGAACGACCGGAAGGCGAGAGTCATAGGGGATTTCGTGGAGGAAGAGCGGCGGGAGCCAAGGGCACGCACAGCAGGTTTTCAACCAATCTGTTTTTGCGGCTTGGGGAGGTCAGGGAGGCCCTTGCGCGATCCGGGGGCGATTGGTTCCCGGGACCGGAGATTTTTGTGAAATGGCTTTCCGCCGGTGGACGGGGGGCCTTTCATGCGGGCAGTGAACACCTTCGACCGGCACCTCTTGCGGGAGTGGCTGCAGATTCTCGGCCTCGTCCTGGCCGCGACCTGCGGACTGCTGGTCGTGCAGGTGCTCTACAATGACCTGCGCTCCCTGCGGGAACTCGGCGCGCGGGGGTGGGTGCTGTGGCGTTACCTCGGGGTGACGCTCCCGAGCTTCCTCGCGGTGGTGCTGCCGGTGGCTCTGTTGATCTCGCTGATGTACACCCTCGGAAAACTGCATCGCGCCAACGAGATCACGGCGATGCGCGCGGCGGGGGTGGGTTTCATCCGGCTGACGGCGCCAGTCTGGCTGGTGGGCGTCCTCTGCTGCGGCCTGTCGTGGTGGCTCAATACCACGGTGGTGCCATGGTCGGTGGAGGAGTCACGATCGATGCAGGAGGAACTGGGATTTCAACGCGACGCGAAATCGCTGACGCCGGACCGCGTCGGGGCGGCGTACAGCGTCGCGTTCGATAACGCGCGAGAACAGCGCATGTGGTTTTTCAACCGCTTCAGCCGTTTCACCCAGCGCGGCTATGGGGTGGCCGTGTCGGAACTCGACACGAAGCGACGGGAGGTCACGCGGCTCGTGGCGGCGGAGGCGTGGCCGGAAAAATCAGGCAAGGGCTGGGTGTTCAAGAACGGCCGGGAGCTGACGTTTGTCCCGGCGACAGGCGAACTGCTGGGCTCGGTGCCCTTCGCCGAAAAGGTGATGGCGAAGTATCACGAAGACCCACAGCTGATGCTGCTGATCGACCGGCGGCCGGTGGATTTGTCGCTCCACGAACTCCGCGAAATCGTCGCCTACCTGGAGAGCGAGGGAAATCCCAAGTCGGTGCCGTACGCAGTGCGGTTCTTCGGGCTGATCTCGGACACGCTGGTCCCGCTGCTGGTGATCGCGATGGCGATCCCGTTTTCGGTCACCGGCGTACGGGTGAATCCGGCGGTGGGCGTCTCGAAATCGATCGGGCTTTTCTTCCTCTATTACATCATGATGTGGGTCGCTTCGTCGCTCGCGGCGAAGCAGATTGTCGATCCCTCCGTGGCGGCCTGGCTGCCGAACATTGGGATGGGGGCGCTCGCGCTGTGGTTCTTTGCGCGGATGCGATGAAAATGCTCCAAACTCCAGGGACCAAGCTCCGTTGATACTATGAAGCGCCAATGACGCTATGCGGGCCCGAGAGGGTCTTCGGGTTAGGGGGGCGTTCGGAGGGGCGTTTGTGGCTTGGCCGTTGGTCCTTGAAGCTTGCCGCGCGAAGCTTCATGCCGATAGCGCCGCAGACAAACTCCGTGAGTTCGTCGCGATAGCCGATGAACTCGAGGACGCGGGACAGAAAGCGGCGCTTCGTGGCGGTGTCGATGTTCATGATGGCCCAGTAGTGGGTGCCGGCGATCTGGCGGGCCTGATTGTGACGACAGGCCTCGACGATCTCCTCGCGGGTGAGGCTGAGGAAACGGCGACGGCCCGACTGGCTGCGAATGAACTCGGCGAACTCCTCCGCGTGGCGCACCGCGATCCAGCCGAGGATCGCGAGGTACTTGTCGGCGTCGGTGAACTTGGCGCGGAAATCCGTGCTGAGGACGAAGGCGGCGATGGGCTCGGCGGCGTCGGCGGAGGCGGTGGGGACGTTGAGGAGGTTGGCGAGGACTTCGTCGGGGGTGCGGTGAAAGCCCGAGGCAAGCCGCTGCAGGGCGGCGTAAACGGCATCGCTGACTTCGATCTTCTTCATGGTGGCAAACGAACCGGTTCGGGCGGTTCGGGCGACACAGAGGCGACGAAGGAGGCTGAATTTGCGACGAACGGCGGATGCCGGGAGGCGGAATGGACGCCCGCCGTTGGTCGGTTTCGGGCGGGGAATGGCCTTCGGCTACTCCTTGGGGCCGACCGGGACCAACCAGAATCGCTCGGGGACGGCCTTTTGAGGGCGAGAGCTTCGAGCGGCGCCGGTGGACTTGCGGGGGGATGAATTGGTGGCAGGCCGCTTCTTAGGGGACGATGCCTTGGGCTGCGGCGCGAGCGGCCAGGGGGCGGGGGCGGCGTGGGCCGGTGGCGCGGCGGACGGTGCGGGGGCGTCGATTTCGGAGAAGTCGTTGAGGATGCCCTCGTGCGGGCGATCCTGTTTGTAAACCTGGAGGATGCGGGCGTGCTCAGCGTCGCTGGTCGGAAAGATTTTCGGCGGCTCTCCTTTCAGGAAGATCGCGGTGTAGGCGCGGTGCCGGTCGACCATGCGGCGGATGACGATCATGGGCGCAAGAAACCATGCCCGGGTGATTTCGCCAGCAGGAAGGCGGGTTTTCGCCACGAGGGCGTGACCGACGTCAGGGGGTGGAGGGAGGCGTGGGCGGGGCGGGGGGCGTGGGTGCCGGGGAGGCTGGCGCGATGATCTGGAGGGTGAGGACTTGCCGTTCGATCTTGCCGTTGAGACGGAGACGGACGGTCAGGGGAATGGCGTCGCCGGGGACGCCGAGGCGCGAGGTCATGGGGTCGGCCTCGGCCGAGGCTCCGGGCGCGATGGCGATCTTCTTCGGCTGCACGACGAAGTTGCCGAGGTCGGAGTTGAAATCGAGGACCTCGACTTCGACGGGATCGGCGCCCCGGTTGGTGAGACGGAGGTGGAGGCGGACGGGCGGCTGGTTGCTCGCGACGATGCGCGGGACGGGTTCGCCGTCGGTGCTGCGACCGGAGCCGCCGCGGCCTTCGCCGGGTGGGCCGCCTTCGCCGCCCCCGCCGCCGCGGGGACCGCCGCCCCCGCCGCGTTTGCCGCCGAAGCCCCCGCCAAACCCGCCCCGGCCGCGGCCTTCGCCGTCGGATGGCGCGCCGTCCTTGCCGTTGCCGCGCGGACCGAAGCCCGTCCGGCTGAGGAGCACCTCGGTCTCAAGCTGACCGGCGAAAAAGACGGCGCGGGCGGACATCTCCGGGACGGGGGCGGGTGCAGCGGCGCCGGCCTCCGGCGCAGGCGGTCCGCGGCGCGGGCGGTCTGTCTCGCACCCGGCGAAGGCGAGGAGCGCGAGGGAGGCGGAGACGGAGCGGAGCGGGGAAAACTGGCGGCGAAACGTGGCGATCATCCAAGCGGGTTCGACGCGCGCGGGCCGCCGATGTTTCCGCGGATTTCGGATTCCGCGCGGGGACGGCCGGTCAGGACCAGTTGAAATTGAAGCTGATGCTGATGCGTTCGTCGGGGACGCGGTTGGCGGCGACTTCGTGGCGGAGCCAGCTTTCGAAGAGGATCACGTTGCCGGCCTCGGCGGGATAGGTGATGTGCGGACGGTGGGCGGGCCGGGCGTTGGGCAGCTTGGGCGGCGCGGCCATGAACTTGCTGAGGCGGGGATCCTCGAACTTCAGTCCGGGGCAGCCCGGCGGCGTGACGACGTAGTAGGTGCCGCTGATGAACGAGAGGGGGTGCAGGTGCAACGAGTGCGCGGCGGTCTCGGGCATGATATTGACCCAGCAGTCGGTCATGTGGATGGAGCGGCCGCGGAGGTCCATGTCGAGGGCGCGGGCGAAGGCGCGGACATGGGCGGTGATCTTTTTCTCCAGGCCGGTGAAGGTGCTGGAGAAGCGGTGCAGCTCGTTCATCGACGCGTAGCTGGTGTAACCGCCGGGGTAGTTTTTCGCGGACCACTTGCGGCCGGCGTCGTCGAAGTCGCGGAGGCTGCGGCACTCGGCGGCGAGTTCGGTGTTGAGGCGCGCGAGGGTGGCGGGAGATTTCTGCAGCGGCTCGCAGTAGAGCAGCGTAGGGAAGTGGGAGCGGATAGGCATGGCGGGAGAGTTGTGAGTAGCGGGTAGCGAGGAGATGGAGCGGGCGCGAAGGCGGAAATGGCCGGCGGTTACTTGCCGAGGAATTTCAGGCCGATGACGCCGGTGACGATCAGGGCGATACAGGCGAGGCGGGCGGGGGCGGCGCTTTCGTTGAAGAGGAAGATGCCGGCGAGCGCGGTGCCGACGGCGCCGATGCCGGTCCAGACGGCGTAGGCGGTGCCGATGGGGAGTCCGCGGGCGGCGAAGGCGAGGAGCGTCATGCTCGCGGCCATTGCCGCGCCGACGCCGAGGCTCGGCCAGAGCCGGGTGAAGCCTTCGGTGGATTTGAGGCCGGCGGCCCAGACGATTTCGAGGGCGGCGGCGATCAGGAGGAGCGTCCAGTGCATGAGGGGACGCTGACTTTTGAGGGGCCGAGGAAAAGCCTCAATTGCGGTCGTTCAAGATACCGACCGCCCAACCTCCAAGCATTCGAGAAACTTCGAACGCCAATCCCGCGCTCGCTTGGTCGTTGGAGTTTGGCGCTTGGAGTTTTGCTTACCGCACTCCGCCCATGAGCTTTTTGACCCAGGGGACGAGGGCGAGGAGGACGAGGGTGGCGCCGCCGACGAGGAGGGCCTGGTGCCAGAAGAAGGTCGAGAGGGTCTGGCTTGCGGCGGCAAACTCCCCCGTGAGGAGCTGGGTGATCTTCTCGGTGACGGAGGGGGCGACCGGCGTCTGGAACTGCGCGGTGATGGCCGCGGACATCTTGCCGGCGAGTTCGGCGGGCTGCACGAAGGTGTAGCTGTCGGCGAGCGTCTTCGTGAGGGCGGGGACGTCGGCGATGTGGAGATCGGGCGAAATCGCGGTCGCGAGTTTGCCGGCGAGTTCCTTGGTCTCGATGAACTTGAAGTCGCCCGCGAGCACGCCGGCGAGCTTGTTGCCGAGGGCGGCGGCGAGGAACCAGATGCCCATCACGAGGCCGACGAGGCGCTGCGGGGCGAGCTTCGTCATGGTCGACAGACCGACGGGGCTGAGCAACATCTCGCCCACGGTCTGGAGGAAGAAGAGCGCGACGAGCCAGAGCGGGCCGACCTTGTCGGTGGCGGTGAGCTTGGCGGCGGGGACCATGAGCACGAAGGAGAGGCTCACGAAGAGCAGGCCCAGCGTGAACTTCATCGGGCTCGAGGGCTGCTTGTGACCGAGGGCGATCCAGAGGAAGGCGAACACCGGCGCGAGCAGAATGACCCAGATGGAGTTGACCGACTGCCAGTAGGAGGAGGGGAACGACCAGCCGAAGATCTCGTTGCGGGTGAGCTGGTCGGCGAAGAGCGAGATGGAGGAGCCGGTCTGCTCGAAGATCGCCCAGAAGATCTCGGCGGCGAAGAAGAAGATCAGGATCGCGGCCATGCGCTTGCTCTCCTCATCCGGCCGGAAGGCGAAGAAGAGGATCGCGGCGATCTGCAGGGCGAAGAGCACATAGACGAGGACGGGGTACTGGTCGCTGAGCTTCATCGCCGCGATGAGGGCGGCGGAGCCGAGGGCGACGAGGCCGAGCTTGCCCCAGGGGCGGCCGCCGTCGGCGTCCGGGGCCGGCGCGTGGCCGACGTGGGCGAGGCGCTCGCGCTGGAAGACGTACATGATGAGGCCGAAGGTCATGCCGACGCCGGCGGCGCCGAAGCCCCAGTGCCAGCTATGGAGGGGATTCATGCCCCACGCGGCGAGGCGGGCTTTCCAGTCGGCGCTCTGCGCCAGGTAGCCGGTGACGAGCGGCGAGAGGAAGGCGCCGAGGTTGATGCCCATGTAGAAAATCGAGAAGCCGGCGTCGCGGCGTTCGTCGGTCGGCCGGTAGAGGCTGCCGACCATCGTGGAGATGTTCGGCTTGAGGAGGCCGGTGCCGAGGGCGATGAGGACGAGGCCGGCGTAGAAGGTGACGGTGCTGCCGAAGGCCATCGTGAAATGGCCGGTCGCGATGATGATGCCGCCGACGAGGACGGCGCGGCGCGCGCCGATGAAGTTGTCGGCGATGAAGCCGCCCAGGATCGAGAGCAGGTACACGCTCATCGTGTAGGTGCCGTAGATCGCGGCGGCCTTCTTGGTCCCGAAGTCGAGGCCGCCCTCGGCGGCGGTCTTCACCATGAAGAGCATGAGCAGGGCGCGCATGCCGTAGTAAGAAAAGCGCTCCCACATTTCGGCGAAGAAGAGGGTGGTGAGGCCGCGGGGGTGGCCGCCGATGCCGCCGACTTCGTGGGGCGCGAGCGGGGA